>NZ_JBHXAW010000007.1:0-37637 GCF_042726645.1 Isoptericola sp. NPDC060257 | reverse complement strand
GGGCGATGTGTGCCTGTGGACAACCGGACGACGGCGCAATTCGCGTTGCCGGCGCAGCCGGCGGTCGGGCAGAGTCCGGCCATGACGATCCGCTACCCGCGCCCCCTCCGTCCCGGCGACACGATCGGCGTCACCGCGCCGTCGGCCGGCGTCGTCCCCGCCCTCCAGGAGCGGCTGCTGCACGCCGCCGACGTCGTGCGCGCGAAGGGCTACGACGTGCGCCTCGGCGAGACGCCCACGGGCGAGGGGATCGTCAGCGCGCCGGCGGAGGTGCGGGCCGCCGAGCTCACCGCGATGCTCACGGACCCGGCGGTGCGCGCCGTCGTGCCGCCGTGGGGCGGGGAGCTGGCGACGGACCTGCTGGGCCGCCTCGACTGGGACGCCTTCGGCGCGGACCCGACGTGGCTGGTCGGGTTCTCGGACGTCTCGACCCTCATGCTGCCGCTGACGCTGCGCACCGGCGTCGCGACGCTGCACGGTCAGAACCTCATGGACACCCCCTACGACGTGCCGGAGGGCATCGTCGGCTGGTGGGACGTCGCCGCGTCGGCGCAGGACGGCGGGGCGCTGGTGCAGCGCTCGCCGCGCCGGTTCCGCTCGTCGGGCTGGGACGACTACGAGCACGAGCCCGAGGTGTCGACGTGGACGCTCGACGCCGCCGGCTCCTGGCGGCGGCTCGAGGGCGAGGACCCGGCCGCGCCGGTCGACGTCCGGGGGCGGCTGATCGGCGGCTGCCTGGAGACCGTCTCGCTGCTCGCGGGCACGCCGTACGGCGACGTGGCGCGGTTCGCGGCGGAGCACGCGCCGGAGGGCCTGGTCGTGTACCTCGACATCCTCGAGTGGGAGGCGCTCGAGGTCGGCCGGGCCCTGTGGGCGATGCGGCACGCGGGCTGGTTCGACGCCGCGCACGCGGTGCTGGTGAGCCGCACGCACGCGCCGGACTCGGACGGGTTCACCCAGCACGACGCCGTCCGGGACGCGCTGGGCGACCTGGGGATCCCGCTGCTCGCGGACGTCGAGTGCGGGCACGTGCCGCCGTACCTCGCGCTGGTCAACGGCGCGCTCGCGCGCGTGCAGCACGGGCCCGAGGCGTCCGTGATCACGCAGAGGCTGGTGCCGTGACCCTCGCGCTGCTCGGCGACCACCGCGACCACCCCAGCCACCGGGAGCTCGACGCCCTCGTGCCGCGCCTCGCGGACGAGCTCGGCGTGTCGGCCGTGTGGGTGCCGACGGACGCCCCGTTCGACGTCGCGGACCACGACGGGGTGTGGCTCGTCCCCGGCTCCCCGTACGCCGACGAGGCGGCCGTGCTGCGCGCGATCACCGCGGCCCGGGAGGGCGGCACCCCGTTCCTCGGGACGTGCGCGGGGATGCAGTACGCGGTCGTGGAGCTGGTGCGGAACGTGCTCGGCGCCCCGGCGAGCCACGCGGAGTCCGACGGCGACGCGGACGACAACGTCGTGGCGGCGCTCGCGTGCTCGCTGTACGGCGAGGAGCGTCTCGTGACGCCGGTACCCGGCACGCGGTTCGCCTCGTGGGTGGGCGAGCCGTTCGTCGGGATGCACTACTGCGGGTACGCGCCGACGCCGGAGGCGGTCGAGGCGCTGGAGGCGGCGGGCGTCGTCGTGGGGGCGGTCGCGGACGACGCCGGGGCGGAGGTGCTGGAGCTCACGGGGCACCCGTTCTTCGTGGTCAGCCTCTTCCAGCCGCACATCGGCGCGTCGGCCGGGCGCCCGATCCACCCGCTGGTGCGGGCGTTCGCCGCAGCGCTCTGAGGCGGCCGGCGGTCAGGCGGTGCCCGGTGCCGCCGCCTGCTGGGCCAGGCCGGCGAGGACGGCGTCGAGCATCCGGTCGAGCTCGGCGGCGGACCCGAAGTCGGCCCACCGCGGCACGAGGGCGGCCATCGTCGGGTGGGTCCGGGCGTCGAACGCCGGGACGGCGGCCGGCCCCTCGGTCGTGCGCGCCAGGAGGTGTCCGTTGAGGAAGCCGAACAGCACCATCGGCGCGTCGGCGACGACGCGGTCCGGCAGCCCCGCGCGGCGCATCGCGGCGACGAGCGACTCGAGCGCCGAGATCGCGGCCGGCGACGTCTGCGCGCGCGTGGCGAGCAGCGGGAACACGTGCGGGTGCCGGAACGCCAGGTCGCGGTAGGCGTGCGCGAGGTCGCGCGCGACGCCCTGCCAGTCCCCGTCGCCGTCGTCGGCGCCGCCGGGGGCGATCTCGCCGAGCACCGCCTCGGAGAGGGCGTCGAGCAGCGCGGCCTTGCCCTTGACGTGGTGGTAGATCGACATGGGGTCGACGCCGAGCTCGTCCGCGAGCCGGCGGACGCCGAAGCGCTCCAGGCCGTCCCGGTCGACGAGGGTGACGGCCGCGGCGGCGATCCGTGCCCGGTCGAGCCCCGCCGAGGTGCCGCGTGCGCGTCCGGCCATCGCCCGTCTCCGTTCCCTTGCGAAACCTACGACGTAGAACATAGCCTGCCAGAACCGACCTACACCGTAGGTTTTGATTCGCGCCCGGACGGCGCGCCGGACGGAAGGACTCCGATGACGACCACCCCGCAGGAGCGCCGGGCGCTCGCGGCGATATCCGTGGGCCTCGGGCTCACCGTGCTCGTGACGATCGTGCCGTTCCTCGACGGCGCCACCCACCTGCTCGCCGACCACGTGCGGGCCGGCTACCCCTCCTACGACGCGGCACAGGTGAGCGCCGCCGTCACGACCTACCAGTACCTGCTGGCCGGCGTCGGCGTGCTCGGCGTGGCCGCCTGGCTGTGGACGATCCGCGGCGTGCGCCGGGGGCGGCGGTGGGCCCGGGGCGCGGCTGCGGCGACGCTCGCGCTCGCCGTGCTCGTGGCGCTCTCTGCGCTGTTCACGCGCGACACCTCCGGCGACGTCGGCCTCGCCCCGGCGCTGGGCTGGGCCGGGCTGCTCCCGTGCGCGGTCGGCGCGATCGCGGTCGTCCTGCTGTGGCGGGTGCCGCGCCGCGGCGCCGTCAGGGGAACGCCCGCGGCATGACCTCGCGCGCGGGGCCGGTGCGGTCGAGGAACCCGACTCCGCCGGCCTGGAGCTCGCGGGCGGCGTCGACCAGCGCGGACAGGGCGTTCCACGCGAACGTGCCACCGACGGAGATGCGTGCGACCCCGGCGTCGGCGAGCTCGGCGGGCGAGGGACCGCCCGCGACGAGCAGCGCGTTGACGGGCCGGTCCACCTCACGGCAGACGGTCGCGACGGTGGCCGCGTCGCGCAGCCCCGGCGCGTACAGCACATCCGCGCCGGCCTCCTGGTAGGCCTGCAGCCGCGCGATCGTGTCGGCGAGGTCGTCCCGCCCGTACAGGTGGTTCTCGCAGCGGGCCGTGAGCACCAGGTCGCCGGCGGCCTCGGCCGCGGCGGCGACGCGCTCGACGGCGAGGCCGCGGTCGTAGACGGGCTCGTCGTCCCGGCCGGTGGCGTCCTCGACGGAGGCGCCGGCCACGCCGGTGTCGCGGGCGTACGCGACGGTGCGGGCGACGTCGGCGGGGGAGTCGGCGAAGCCGTTCTCCAGGTCCGCGTTCACGGGGACGTCGACGGCGGCCGCGAGGGCGGCGGCGTGCGCGAGCGCCTCGTCCCGGGTGACGGCGCCGTCGGGCCGGCCGAGCGTCGCGGCGAACCCGCTGCTCGTCGTCGCGACGGCGGCGAAGCCGAGGGCTGCGAGGATCCGCGCGGACCCGGCGTCCCACGCGTTCGGCAGCAGGAGCGGGTCGCCGGGGCGGTGCAGGGCGAGGAAGTCTGCGCGCATGCCGGGCACGCTACCGACGAGCGCCGACACGGCGGCGAGGTCGGGGGCGGTATCAGCGCAGATCGGTCGCTCTCTCCACGGGTAGGACGACGCGCGGCACCGCGCGGAGTCCTCTGACCGCGACGACGCGGCCCGGTACTTCCGGGAGGGCGACATGAGACGAGGCCTGGGCGCTCTGGCAGTCCTGCTGGTCCTGGCGACGACCGCGTGCGGGGACGGCGGAGAGCCGGCCGGCGCCGACGCCGGCGGCGCGGGGCCGACCGCGACGACGTCCGAGGACGTGCGGCCCGGCGACGAGGGCGACGGTGGCAGCACGGACGGCGGCGACGAGAACGACGCGGGCGAGGACCTCGAGGACCCGCTGCCGCAGGCGGGCGGCAAGGCTCAGGCCGACCTCCCTGGCCTCCTCATGGGTGGCGAGGACTTCACGCTCGTCGGCGACGCGTGGTGCGGTCTCGCCTCGATCCAGTCGGACACGCTGCCGGACGGCCTGACGGTGACGATCACCGGCGTGACGGTGCAGACCGAGGGCGCGGCTGTGGTGGGCACGGACTGCGGGACGCCGTCGTGCCGCGGCACGGTGCTCGACGCCGGCGGCCTCTCGTGCTGGGTCGCGGTGCGGCCTCCCGATCCCGGGACGGAGCTGGTCGACGTCTCGTTCGCCGCGAGCGCGACGTGCCGTACCCAGCAGCAGTGCGACGAGTTCACGGAGGCGACGACGCTCTACAGCGTCTGGTCGATGTGCCATCCGCCCGGTGACGTCGGGTACGACTGCGACCCGGCGACCGCCGAGACCTCCGAGGCGCCGACGGACGAACCGGGCGAGACGGAGACCGAGGAGTCGAGCGAGACGCCGGGGAGCGACGTGACCGGTACGCCGGAGGAGGTCACGCAGGAACCGGCCGACGGGCCCGTCGACGAGCCCGCCGACGAGCTCACGGACGAGCCCACCGGGGAACAGGTCCTGCCGTGACCCAGCAGCCGTCACCACCGGCGCACGAACCGAGCGTCCTGGCGCGCGTCTGGTCGGTGCTGGGCACGGTGGTCGCCCCGGCGACGTTCGTCACGGCGATCCTCTTCTACTTCGGCTACGTCTCGACCCGTGCGCAGTACCTGTACTTCGGTGTCGACGTCGACCTGCTCGGCTACAGCACGCAGGAGTTCGTCATGCGCAGCCCGCAGCCTCTCCTCGTGCCGATGCTCGCGGTGCTGCTCGTGGGGGCCGGGCTGGTGCTCGCGGACGCGGCGCTGCGGCGGCGGCTCACCGGTGCGGCGACGCCGACGGCGCACCGGTGGACGCTCGCGTTGACGGTCGGCGGCTCCGTCGTGCTGGCGGTCGGCGTGGCCCTGGTCGTGGCCTACGCCCCGCTGGCCGGGTGGGCCCCGTACCCGCTGGTGACACCGCTCGTGATCGGCGTCGGGTCGGCGGGCCTCGCGTACGGCCTCACCTGGTCCCACCGGCGGGCCGCGGCGTCCCACGTCGCCGGTGCCGAGGGCGCACGCGGGCCGACGACGGCCTCCGACCCCGCCCGCACCGCCGTCCTGCTGCTGGTCCTCACGGTGGTCGCCGCGCTCTTCTGGGCCACGGGCGCGGTGGCCGAGTGGACGGGACGCGGCCAGGCCAAGTCGCTCGCCCGTGACCTGGGCAGCCTGCCCGCCGTCGTCGTCGACACCCCGCAGCGGCTGGAGGTGGGCGACCCGGCCGTGGCGGAGGAGGACCTGGCGGACGGGGACGGCCAATACCGGTACCGCTACCGCGGCCTGCGGCTCCTGGTCGAGGGCGGCGACTCCCTCTTCCTCGTCCCCGAGAGGTGGTCGCCGCACGGGTCGACGCTGGTCGTGCCGCTCGACGACGTCCGCGTGAAGCTGAGGTTCGTCAACGACCCGCCTTGAGCGCTCCCGCGCCCTCTGCGGGAGGATGTGCGGGAGCACCCGCGGTAACGCCCGTCGAGGTGCGCCGGCAGAGACCAAGGAGGCACGTCGAGGTGAGCCGCGAACGCTTCCCCCGGTGGGTGTACGAGAGGGGCACGGAGCCCGACCCGCGGTTCTCGCTGGCCAACGAGCGCACCATCCTCGCGTGGCTGCGCACCTCCCTCGGCCTCATCGCCGGCGGGACGGCGCTCGAGGCGCTGGACCTGCCCATGGAGCCGCACCTGCGCCTCACGTCCGCGATCGTGCTGCTCGTGGCGGGCGCCGTCGTGCCGGTCGCGGCGGCGGTCGAGTGGGCCCGCTCGGAGCGAGCCATGCGGGAGCACGGCCCGCTGCCGGGCGCGATCACCGGGTTCGTGCTGGTCGTGACCATCACCGTCGTGGGCATCCTCGTGCTGCTCGCCCTGCTGCTGCACTGATCGGCCCGCACCGACATGACCGACCGCCCCGACCCGCCGCTCGTCGGGCCCGAGCGCGACCGTGGCCTCCAGGTCGAGCGCACCGCGCTGGCCTGGCGCCGCACGCTGCTCTCCTTCACCGCGGCGTGCGCGGTGGCGTGGCAGACGCTGCCGGGCGTCGACGGCGAGATGTCGTTCCTGCTGGCCGCGGCCGTCGGGCTGGTGCTCACGCCCCCGCTGTGGTGGTTCGCCAAGCGGCACGCCCGCCACACCCACCGGCACCTCGACACGGCCGAGCCGCGCCTCCGCCACGGCCGGCGGATCGTGCTCATGTGCGCGGGCACGGCCCTGCTCGGCCTCGCCGGGCTGGTGGCGGTCGTCGTCTTCTGACGGCGGGCGAGCGCGTGGGGTCTGCTTCACTACCGCCATGTTCGTGCTCGTGGGCCTGTTCCGGCTCTTCGTCGTCGCGCTCGGTCTCGTCGGCACGCGCGCCATCTGGCGCGACGGCGACGTGGAGGGCTTCGTCTACTTCACCAACCTCACCAGCTTCCTGGCGGTGGCGGTCTTCGGCTGGGCCGCCGTCACGACGCTGCTGCGCCGCGAGCCGCCACCGGTCGGGGCGAAGGGGCTGGTGACCCTCGCGGCCGCCATCACCGGGCTGGTCGCGTGGCTCGTCCTCGCCCCGGAGGACCCGGACGCCCCCGCCGTGTTCCTCGGGCTCACGGACGGGCAGGTCGAGCACCGGGCCCTGCCGATCGCCGTCGCGCTCGACTTCCTGCTGCTCGACCCGCACCGTCGCGCCCGCCTGCGCGACGCGGGCCAGTGGATGCTGTTCCCGGTGCTGTACTTCGGCGCGATCCTGCTGCGCGGGCAGCTCAGCCCGGGCAGCGAGTACCCCTACGGGTTCATCGACCTGGATGCCCTCGGGTGGGGCGGGCTGGGGCTCAACCTGGTGCTGTACGGCGGCGCGTTCTACGCCCTCGGGCTGCTCGTCGTCGCCGTCGACCGGGTGCTCCCCGCCCGCCCCCTCCTCGGCGGCGTCAGGGCGTGACGATGGCGAAGTCCGGGTCGCCGGGGTCGAGGACGGCGGTGAGGCGGGCGAGCACGCCCGCGTCGCCGCCGACCTGGATGCCGGCCTCGGCGAGCCCGTCGGGCGTCACGCCGCCCAGGGCGAGCGCGGGCAGCGCGCGGGTCGTCGTGGTGAGCGTGAGGTCGGCGTCGCCCGCCTGGGCGGCGGCGCTGTAGGTGAGCACGCCGTTGCGGAGCCACAGCCGGTAGCGCTCGCCGGAGTCGGTGAGCACGACGTCGATGGTGAGCTTCTCGTCCCAGGCGCGCGGCCCGTCCACCTGGATGGCGATGGCGTCGAACAGCATGGCCGGGGTGAGCGCGGCGATGATGTCAGGTGCGGCGGTCGCCGTCGGGGTGCCGAAGTTGCCGTCGCGCAGCTCGGTGGAGCCCGACAGGTAGACCGAGCGCCACGTACCGTTCTCTGCGCCGTAGCCGAGCTGCTCGAACGTGTCGGCGAGCAGCTCCTTCGCCCCGGCGTGTCCGGGCTCGGCGAACACGACGTGGGTCAGCACCTCGGCGACCCAACGGAAGTCCCCGGCGTCGAACGACGCGCGAGCCTTCTCCACGACGGCGTCCGCGCCGCCCATGAACTCCACGTACCGCTTGCCCTGCTCCACCGGCGGGTGCTGCCACAGGTGCGCGGGGTTGCCGTCGTACCAGCCCATGTACCGCTGGTAGATCGCCTTGATGTTGTGGCTCACCGAGCCGTAGTACCCGCGGGCGTGCCAGGCGTTCTCCAGGGCCGGCGGCAGCTGCAGCTGCTCGGCGATCTCGGAGCCGACGAAGCCCTTGTTCAGCAGCCGCAGCGTCTGGTCGTGCAGGTACGCGTACAGGTCGCGCTGCAGCGCCAGGTACTCGACGATCCGCGCGTTGCCCCAGGTGGGCCAGTGGTGCGAGGCGAACGCGGTCTCGACCTCGCCGCCGAAGAGGTCGATCGTCTCGGTGAGGTAGTTGGCCCAGGCGTGCGGGTCGCGCACGACGGCGCCGCGCAGCGTCAGGAGGTTGTGCAGCGTGTGGGTCGCGTCCTCGGCGGCGCACAGGGCGTGGTGGTCCGGGAAGTACACGAGGAACTCGGCCGGGGCCTCGGTGCCGGGCGCCATCTGGAACACCATGCGCACGCCGTCGACCGTCTCCTCCTGGCCCGTGTGCGTGATGTCGAGGGTCGGCGCGATGAGGGAGACGGTGCCGGTGGACGTCGTCTGGCCGAGGCCCGCACCGACCTGAGCCTGCGGCCCACGGGCCAGGGCGGCGCCGTACATGTAGCCCGCGCGGCGGGCCATCGCGGTGCCGGCGTAGACGTTCTCGGCGACAGCGTGCTCGGTGAACTCGGCGGGTGCGAGCACGGGCACGCGGCCGGCATCGACGTCCTCCTGCGTGGTGACGCCCTTGACGCCGCCGAAGTGGTCGACGTGGCAGTGGGTGTAGATGATCCCGGTGACGGGGCGGTCGCCGCGGTGCTCGCGGTACAGGGCGAGGGCCGCGGCGGCGGTCTCGGTGGCGATGAGCGGGTCGAGCACGATGACGCCCGTCTCACCCTCGATGAACGTCACGTTCGAGAGATCGAAGCCGCGCACCTGGTAGATGCCCTCGACCACCTCGAACAGGCCCTGCTCCGCGACCAGCTGCGACTGCCGCCAGAGGCTCGGGTTCACGGTGTCCGGCGCGTCGCCGGTGAGGAAGTCGTAGGTGTCGTTGTCCCAGACGACGTCGCCCGCGTCGTTCGTGATCGCGTTCGGCGTCCGCCGGCCGATCAGGCCGCGCGTCGCGTCCTCGAAGTCCTGCCGGTCGGCGAAGGGAAGACTGTCCAGCAGAGCCTGCTGCTGGGCGACGATCGTGGGCGTGGCTGGCTTCGGTGTGCTCGGCATGGCGCCAGGCTGGCACCGGATCGCCCCCGGCGCGCGGTGAGGGCTCAAACGCCGGTGGACGGGCGGCCGGCGCGCTCGGCACGACGACGCTCCGCGAGCGCGTAGGCCTCGCGTACGGATCCGAGCAGCACGTCGGTCTGCGGGACGACGGCGTCCTGGAGCCGCGTCGAGACGCCGCCGGTGGCGAACCGGCGCGCCAGCTCCTCGGGGACGCCGCAGACGACGACGTCGACGCCGTGCTCGTGCCAGCGGTCCAGCAGCCGGTCGAGCGACTTGAGGAACGTGGTCGACGGGATGCCCGCGGAGCCGCGCAGCGAGATGACGAGGGCGGCGTCCTGGGTGTGCGCCGTGTGCGGCCACTCCTCCTCGAGGCGGTTCACCTCGGCGAAGAAGCCGGTGCCGACGTAGTGGAGCACGGTGGTGCGGCCCGACGGCAGGACGGTGGGGGCGTCGTCGACGCGGAAGCCGCCGTCGTCCGTGGGGACGAGCTGCACCAGCCTGCCGCGCTTGGCCGCCTGCACGGCGAACAGCACGATCGACAGGCCCGCCCCGAGGAAGATGGCCTGCTGCAGCGGCAGCTGCGTGGTGGCCGCGAACGTCACGACCAGCGCCGCCGCGGACAGCCACGACGTGCGGAAGACGAGCACGATGTCGGCCCACCGTCCGACGATGAGCTCGCCGCCGATGACGAGCAGCAGGCCCCCGATGACCGCCATCGGGATCTCGCCGGCCAGCGGGCCGAGCAGCAGCACCAGCACGATGAGCCACACGCCCGCGAAGATCCCGGCCCAGCGCGTCTGCGCGCCGCCGCTGGTCGCGACGCCGGTGCGCGACAGCGAGCCGCCGGTGGGCAGCGCGCCGAAGAACCCGCCCGCCACATTGGCGAGGCCCTGCGCCGTGAAGTCCTTCGAGACGTCGGTGCGCGAGCCGTCCGGGTTGGGCACCGCCGCGCCGATCCCCGCCGCCTGCGCGAGCGCGATCAGCGCGATGGCGAGCCCGCCGGACACGAGTTCCGGCATCGCGCCGAGGTCCGGCAGCGTGAACGGCGGCAGCGAGCGGGGGATGGCGGCGATGTCGCTCACCCGCTCCACGTCGGTGCCCAGCAGCGCGACGACCAGGGTGACGACGACGAGCGAGACGAGCGTCGCCGTCTTGCGCAGCGGCTTCACGAGCTGGAGCCCCGCCCACACGGCCACCGTCGCGACGGCGACGAGGACGGTCGCGCCGTCCCACTCCCCGACGTGCAGCACGCCCTCGACCAGCTTGCCCACCGTGTTGTGCGCCTCGGGCGTGTAGCCGGTGGCGTCCTTGACCACGCCGGCCACGATCTGCACGGCGATGCCCGCCGTGAAGCCGGTCATCACCGCCGTCGACACGAACGACATCACCGAGCCGAGCCTGAGCACCCCCAGCAGCAGCATCCACAGCCCGACCATCACGGTCAGCGCGGCGACGGAGCCCAGGTCGCCGGGGTCGAGGCCCGCGCCCGTGAGGATGCTCTGCGCCGACAGCGCGATCGCGCTCGTGAGCGTGGTGACCATGAGGACCGTGCGGCTGAAGATCGAGCCGATCACCGTGGGCACCGCGCCCGACCACAGGCCCATCGGCGCGGAGAACCCGCCGACCGTCGCGTACGCCATGCCCTCGGGGATGGAGAACAGGCCCGTCACGAAGCCGGAGACGACGTCGCGGGGGGTGGGCTTGGCGAGCTTCCGGGCCTTCCCGGTCTGGGGGGCCGCCGTCGCGTCGCTCGCCTCGCTCACTGGGTGCCCTCCTCGGGTGGCCGCCGATGCACCAAGCACCCTGCCCCACCAGGGGGGACGCCGCGACTGCAGCGTGCGCAGAACCTCAGCTGCAGTCCAGGTCCTGGCCCACGGACGCCGTGGCGTCGACGACGCCCTGCGCCTCGTCCTTGAGGGAGTCGGCCGCCTGGGCGAGGGTGGCGTCGTCGTCGACCTGACCGAACGCGGTCACGAGCGAGTCCCAGGCCTGCTCGACGTCGTCCGTGCGGTCGTCGGACACCTCGGCCAGGCTCTCGTGCAGCGTGCGCTGAGCGTCCTCGGCCTGGTCGCGCGCCGCCTGCACGTCCTCGACGGAGGCGTCCGGGCTCAGCGTGCTCGCGAGGTTCCGCAGGGCGTCCGTGTAGGCGGAGAGGTCCTGGCAGACCTGCGCCGTGTCGTCGCCCATCGCGTCCGTGCTGGACTCGCCGCACCCCGCCAGCAGCAGCGCCGTCGCGCCCAGCACCGCGTACCCCTGTCGTGTCCTCGCCCGGTCCATGGTCGACTCCTTCGTCGCGCTCCGACGCTCTCACCTCGACTGTCGCCGTCCCGCTCCGCGCTCGCGAGCGCACCGGCGGAGGAGAGATATCGGGGCGTTCCCGACCATCCGGATGAACCGTCGTTGGGCGAGCCAAGTCGCCCGATGTCTGACACCTTCGGAATGGTGCTCGCGCACAGCGTCGCGCGCGGGCGGTTTGCACCGATGTGTGGAGGGGCACTGATGGTGGACGGTCGTAGGGCTGCAGGGGAACGTCGGCGTCGACAGGCGCGGCTGCGCGCGCGGAGCCGGGTGCGCCGCGGCGCCTCCGTCCTGGGCGCCGTCGCGCTCGCGCTGGCTGGGGTGATCGTGCCCGCGACCACGGCATCGGCGGCGTCGTGGCAGGTGCAGAAGCTCGAGACGAGCACCGGTCCGTACCAGCCCGGGCAGACCGTCACCTGGGTCGTGACCGTCTCCTGTTCCGACCCGAACCAGGACCCGTGCACCCCCACGACGATGACGGACCCGCTGCCGGACTACGTCCAGCTCGTCAGTGCCTCCATCCAGAGTGCGGGAACCGGGACTGTCAACCCCCAGCTCGACGCCGACACCGCCTCCAACACCGTCACCTACACGGCCGACAGCGTGAACAACGGGCAGCAGTCGCAGATCCTCATCACCGCGGAGATCACCGACGACATCCCGTACAGCATGGACGGGCAGCCGATCACCAACACCGCGACGGTGGACTCGGACAACTCCGAGCCCGCCACGGGGTCCGACGACATCATCCCCGAGGTGCCCCTGGACCTCGACTCCGAGACCACGAAGAGCATCGAGCCGGACGGTGCGATCGCGAGCCCCGGCACCGCGGCGACGATGACGATCGGCAGCACCAACACGTCGAACGACCCGGTGGACTCCCTGGTCATCGTCGAGCCCACGGCCGGCACGGACCCGAACCCGTTCACCTACCTGGGCTTCACCGGGTGGGGCGACGTCGCCTGGCCCGAGGGGGCGACGTCGGCGGACGTGACCTTCACCTGCGCCGACGGGTCCACGCCGACGGAGACCTCGACCGACGTCGACACCCTGCCCGACCCGCCGGCCGGCTGCGTGGTGGAGGGCTTCACGGTCGAGTTCACCGGCGACATCGCGATCGGCGCCTCCGCTTCCATCCCGATCGAGGTGGAGCAGACCGATGCGGTCACGGAGCTCACGGACCCGACCACGATCACCAACACGACGTCGTCGAACGTGGTTCACGGCGACGACGAGTCCGACCCGACGACCGCGAGCGACACCTACGTCATCACGCCGCCGAACAATGCGGTCACGCCCACCAAGACGTTCAGCCCTGCCGTGGTGAGCGCTGGTGACCCGGCCACCGTGACGATCGGCGCGACGAACGACGGCGACCCGACCACGGAGCTGTCCATCACCGAGCCCTCCCCGGGCACCGACAGCCCGTTCGAGGGCGACGACCCGCTGACGTTCACCGGCTGGGGCACGGCCGACGACCCGGGCGTGGTGCAGTGGCCGAGCGACGCCACCGCGGCGAGCGTCACCTACACCTGCGTCGACGGGTCCACGCCGACGCTCGACGCCGAGGCGGTGGACACGCTGCCGGACCCGCCGGCCGGCTGCGACGTCGTCGGGTTCACCGTCGAGTTCACCGGGGACATCGTGACGGGCGCCGAGGCGTCGCTGCCGTTCCAGGTGGACACCGACCCGGACCAGGACGAGGAGAACGTCTTCCACCCGAACGAGATCACCGCGAACATCCCCAACGCCTCCGGCACGGCGGAGGACACGCTGGAGACGCTGACCGACCGGCTCGCGACTGACACGACCAAGTCGATCTCGCCGTCCACCATCCCGGCGCTGCCGGGCCAGACGGTCGTGGTCGGGCTGCCGACGCAGCTGCTGCCGTTCGGCGAGGACGGCTCCACCACCAACGCGGACCAGATCGTCGTCCAGGACCCGACCGACACGGACGCCCCGGGCGCGTTCTGGGACAACTTCACTGCGACGTCGGTCCGGTCCACCGACGTGCCCGCGGGCACCGAGCTGACGATTAACTACTGGGACGGCACCGAGTGGGTGGAGGCCCCGGACTGCGGCAGCCCGGTGCAGGGCGCCGCGACGGTCAACTGCGACCTGCCCGACGACGCCCAGGGCGTGCAGTTCGTCTACGACGACACGACGGGCAACGGCATCCCGCCGGGCACGAGCGTGTCCCCGAACTTCGTCGCCTCGTACATCGGCCCGGAGGACGCCGACGACCCGATCGAGAACTGCGGCGCCTCGAGCGCGTCGTCGGGCTCGGTCGCGCCGACCGAGCCGGCCGAAGGATGCGACACCGTCGACCCGTTCCCGGTGCCGACGGACCCGGGCGATCTGGACTTCATCGAGAAGTCGTTCCTGGCGCCCGAGGGGCAGACCGGCACGCCGTACACGCTGCGCGCCCGCACGCAGGACGAGATCACCGCGCAGATCACCTGGTCGACCAACGGGTTCGAGGGCGTGGACCCCATGGTGATCAGCGACATCGCCGACCCGGTCGCGGCGGACGACCCGGCGATCGCCGGCTCGTTCTACGACGCGTTCAACCTGGTGTCGATCCCGGCCATCGACGGTTCCGTCGACCCGCTGCTCCAGTACGACCAGATCGAGAGCGTCGAGCTGTTCGTCGACGGAGCCTGGGTCGAGGCCTCGGGCGACCCGTGCCCGGACGCGTGCGACGGGACGTTCCCGGGCTACACCCTGACGGCCGAGGAGCAGGAGGGTGCGACGTCGGTGCGGCTCACCTACACCGAGTCGCCGTCTCGTGCGGAGTTCCCGGCCGACCCGACGGTCCCCGCCGCGGGGTCCGGTGTGGCGCGCTCGACGCAGGCCGACGGGCGGCACCTCGATCTCACGTTCCAGCTCCGCGACGACCGTCGCAGCGGCGGCCCGGCGCTCGGCCGTGACCAGGGGGAGATCTACAACAACCCCGACGACCCGGGTCTCGTCACCGACACCGCGCGCGGCACGGCGACGTTCCAGGGCACGGAGCGCACCGACACCGACGACGACGACGTGCTGATCATCGACCAGCCGATCAACGTCGGGATCGACAAGCAGTGGACCGGTGGCCCCCTGTCGGTCCCGCCCGAGGGCACGCCGTACGAAGACTTCCCGACGACGAACGTGACCGTCACCGCATCGAACAACTCGGTGGCGCGCGTGGATCAGCTACGCATCGCGGAGCCGTCGTCCGCCAACAACGACCTCGTCGTCGAGCCCGACGTCTCGCCCGGCACCAGCCCCTTCGACGCCTTCACGCTGACGGACATCATCGATGTCGTGCCGCCCGACGGGACCGAGACGACGACGGTCTCGTTGACCACCGTGGACGGCACCGTCACCGACTACTCCGAGGCGGAGGCGGAGGCGCTCACCGCCGACGACCTCGCCGACGTGATCGGCGTGGAGGTCACGTTCGACGGGCGCATCGCGTCGACCGAGTCGGGGAACAACGAGGGCGTGCTGGACATGACCCTCAAGCTGCGTGAGTTCGACCGGTACACCGGCGACCGCATCACGGTGGACCACGACCCGAACCCGGTGCCGAACAGCGCGGGCGCGGAGGTCTCCGACCCGGGCGGCACCACGGACCAGGCGCCGCAGGCCTGGGACACCGCGGAGACCGAGCTCCAGGACGCCGAGATCTCGATGGTGCAGACCAAGTCCTTCACCCCGGGCACGGTCGTGGAGCCAGGTTCGGACGCCGAGCCGAACCCGACGTCGGTGCTCGAGATCACCGGCCAGCCCACGGGACCGTCGCGCGCGGTCGAGATGACCCTCACCGACATGGATGGCAGCTTCTGGAACCAGTACGACTTCGTCGACTTCGCCGACACGACCTTCACGGGACCGATCAACCAGGTGCAGGTCGACGCCTGCACCGGCGGCACGTACGACGAGGCGAGCGACACCTTCGACGGCTGCACGTGGACCGACGGCGTCCCGTCGTCGTCGTTCGGACTGCCCGCCGGAGTGGCCGCGGCGGACGTCGTGGGCCTGCGGTTCACGTTCACCAAGGCGGACGGCACGATCTGGGAGAACCCGGCGAACCCCGTCCAGCGGGTGCACCTCACCGTGCAGGTCCGTGACACGCTCCGCTCCGACCCCGGCACGCCGGTGCCGACAGACCTGACCGGGAACGACCCCGCCCCGGGCGAGGAGGCGGCGGGCGTCGCCACGAACGACGTGACCTCCACGGTCACGGGCGCGGACCTCGTCTTCAACCCGGACGACCCGGAGAACCCGATCCCGGTGTCCGCCGACGCGGACGCGCAGGCGACGATCAACTACGAGCACGCCGAGAACGGCGTGAAGATCGTCAAGGACTTCGACACGGACATCACGGGTGGCACGAAGCCGCCGAACACGGTCTTCCCCATGAACATCACCGTGACGAACGTCGGGAACCGCCCGATCTACGACCCGGTGATCATCGACGACCCGATGCCCGCGGACGCCGACGGGCCGCAGCTGCGGCTCGCGGACGTCGACGAGCCGTTCAGCTATGCGCTGACCGAGCCCACGACGGCGCCGCCCGGCCAGCCCAACGGGCCCCAGATGCCCACCGACCCGGACGCGGTGACCGTGGACCAGGACGGCAACATCGCCGGCCTGACCTGGACGTTCCCCGAGGGCACGGTGCTCGAGGTGGGTCAGGTGTACACCATCACCGTGCAGGTCGAGTTCCGGACGACCCTCGCCGCGAACACGGTGGTCGAGAACACGGCGGGCGTCACCGGCGACCGTCCGTGGGACGTCTGCCAGGCGCAGTCCGGCAGCGACGGGACCACCATCGACGGTCGCATCAACGAGGACACGGGGGCGTGCGAGGCGGACTCCGACGTGACGCCGATCCCGTCCGGCGTCCTCGCCGAGTCGAAGTACGTCAAGGCGACCGACGACGAGTACCCGCTCGGCATCATGGTCGATCCGGACCAGCCGGGGAGCGTCACCCCGGAGGACTGCGCGCCGGTCGAGCCCGCCGGCGACCCGGAGTTCTACGCCTACCCGTGCACCCCGATCATCCCGCCGGGGCACGACGAGACCTGGCGCATCCGGGTGGACAACGTGGGCAACCTGCCCATGGACAAGGTCGTGATCTACGACCGCCTGCCCACCCCTGGCGACACCGCGTCCGACCCGACCAGCAGCTCGGCCCGCGGCTCGCAGTGGACGCCGATCCTCGACCCGAACTTCCCGCCCGAGGTGGTCGACGCCCCGGCCGGCAGCACCACGGCGTTCTACTACACGACCGTCGACGACTACTGCGCGGACGACCTGAGCGACCCGCTGAACGAGCCGACCTGCTCCGACGACCCCGCGACCGGCGGGTGGGCCCCGCTGACCGCGGACACGAGCGACGAGACGTACGCGCAGATCACCGCGCTCAAGGCGGTCATCACCATGGCGGACGGGAACCTGTTCCAGCCGGGCAGCTCGCTCGCGCTGCAGGGCACGACGACCACCCCGCCCGAGGTGCCGGCAGCAGGCGACCGGTCGATCGCGTTCAACTCAGCCGCGACCTCCGGGGTCGTGGTGGCCCCGGGGGGCACCCGGCTCAACTCGCTGTCGACCGAGGGCACGAAGGTGGGCGTCGCGACAGCGAGCGGCCCGCTCGAGGTGAACAAGCTGGTCACGGGTGACGGTGCCCAGTACGCGCCGGACTCGTTCGAGCTGAACGTGCAGTGCACGTCCGGCGTGGGCACCTGGGTGGAGGAGGAGCTCGACCCGATACCCATCACCGTCGTCCCGGGCACGCCGACAGTCGTGCCGGACCTCCCGTACGGCGCCGAGTGCACCATCACCGAGGACGCGGAGGCCGGGCAGAGCGAGCTCATTGTCGGCACGGTGACGATCGACAGCGAGGACCCGGAGAACCCGACCACCATCACGGCGATCAACCGCTACGACCTGTCGAGCATCGTCATCGACAAGGAGGTCGTCAGCGACGCCGTGGACCAGGACGGCGAGCCGATCGTGTTCGGGCCGTTCGACGGCACGGTCGAGTGCACGTTCCTCGGTGAGCCGGTGTACGCCGACGGCTACGGCCCGGACGACCCGATGACGTTCGAGCTGAACGACGGCGACTCCGTCGAGTTCGACGGCCTTCCGGTCGGGTCCGAGTGCACGGTGACGGAGACGGGGGCGGGCAACGCGTCGTCCACGACCATCACGGTGCAGCACGGCCCGCTGGGCGAGCCCGAGGTCACGGACGGCACGTCGGCGGATCTCACGCTCGCCGGCGACGTCGTGGGCCAGCCGCGCAACGCGGTGACGTTGACGAACACCTTCGACGTCGGCTCGCTGCAGCTGCTCAAGGAGGTCACGGGCGACGGTGCCGACTTCGCCACCGGGCCCTACACGTTCGACGTCGTCTGCACGTTCGACGGCGACGGCGAGGGGGGAGCGGACCCACAGACCGTGTACGACGGCTCCGTGAGCCTCGGCGGGGACGACCCGCTCGAGGCGACGATCGACAACCTGCCGGTCGGAGCCGAGTGCGTCGTGACGGAGACCGACGACGGCGGCGCCACGTCGACCGCCATCGACCCGGAGACGGTCGTGATCGGCGGGGACGACGGCACCGAGGACCAGGTCCAGGTGACGGCGACCAACACGTTCGACGTCGGATCGGTCGTGGTGGACAAGATGGTCGACGGCGACGGCGCGCAATATGGCACGGGGCCGTATGAGGCGACCCTCGCCTGCACGTTCCAGGGCGAGGAGATCGACATTCCGGGCGGCGCCACGCGGGAGTTCACGCCGGGCGACCCGGCCACCTTCGCCGGGCTGCCGATCGGTGCGGAGTGCACGGTGACCGAGTCGGACGACGGCGGTGCGACGTCGGTCGCGATCGACCCGGAGAACGTCACGGTCGGCGGGGACGACGGCACGGAGAGCGAGGTGGGCGTCACCGTGACGAACACCTACGACCTCGGGTCGCTGCAGGTGGAGAAGGACCTGGCCGGGCTGGGGGCGCTGTACGGTCCCGGGCCGTTCGAGGTCGAGCTCTCCTGCACCTTCCAGGGCGAGGACATCGAGATCCCCGGGGGCGCGACCCGCACGATCGACGGCGGGGAAACGATCACCTACGACGACCTCCCGGTCGGCGCGGAGTGCACCGTCACCGAGACGGACGCCTTCGGGGCCAGCTCGGTCACGATGGACCCGCCCGGCGAGGACGACGCGACCAGCGGGACGGTCGTCGTCGGAGGGGGCGACGAGGACCCGGTTCTCGTCACCGTGACGAACACGTTCCTCACGTCGCCGGTGATCGTCCGCAAGGCGGTCGACGGCGACGGCGCCGGGTTCGCCCCGCCGATGCCGGACTACCCGCCGTTCCCCGGGCTCCCCGACCCGCTGCCCACCACGCCCGAGGAGCTCCTGGCGGCGCTCCAGGACGTCCAGGAGTGGCTGGCCCAGGTGCCGTTCGGCGAGTTCCCCTACCAGGTGTCGATGGCGTGCACGACGAGCGAGGGCGAGGAGGTCACGATCCCGGGCGGCGAGACCCGCCGGTTCGGGCCGGGCTTCCCGGGCCTGTACTTCGGGATCCCCGACGGCGCGACCTGCACCGTGACGGAGACCGACGAGGGCGGCGCCACCTCCGTGGCCGTCGCGCCCGACTCGGTCACCGTGGACGGCACCCAGCCGATCACGGAGCCGGTCGAGGTCACGGTCACCAACACCTACGACGTCGGCGAGTTCACCGTCGAGAAGGCGGTGGACGGCGACGGTGCCGAGGCGTACGGCGACGGGCCGTTCGAGGTGACCGCGGTGTGCACCTTCGAGGGCAACGACATCGAGGTCCCGGGTGGTGCCACGCGCGCCGTGTCGCCGGACGAGCCGGCGGTCTACTCCGGCCTGCCGGTGGGCGCCGAGTGCGTCGTCAGCGAGTCCGCCGACGGCGGTGCGACGTCGTCGACGATCACCACCGCCGTCGAGGACGGCGACCCGGGCGAGGTCGTCGTGCCCGCGTCCGACGCCGAGCAGGTCTCGCTGCTGCTGACCAACACCTTCGACCTCGGCGAGCTCACGGTCGACAAGGTGGTGGACGGCGACGGGGCGGAGGCCTGGGGGACCGGCCCGTTCGAGGTCGCGCTGGCCTGCACGTTCGACGGCGACGAGATCGAGATCCCTGGCGGCGCGACACAGACGCTCACGGGCGGCGAGTCGGTGACGTACACCGACCTCCCGGTCGGCGCGGAGTGCGTCGTGACGGAGACGGGCCCTGCAGGCGCCACGTCCACCACGGTCTCGACGACCGTCGAGGACGGCGACCCGGGCCAGGTCGTGGTGCCGGCCGCGGACGCCGACCCGGCGGTGGTCACGGTGACCAACACGTTCGACGTGGGGTCGGTCGCCGTGGAGAAGGTGGTCGACTTCGAGGGCGACGCGTACGACGTCGGGCCGTTCGAGGTGACCCTCGCCTGCACGTTCCAGGGCGAGGACATCGAGATCCCGGACGGCGCGGCGCGCGAGATCGCGGCGGGCGACACCGTCACCTACGACGGGCTTCCGATCGGCGCGGAGTGCGTCGTGACGGAGACGGACGACGGCGGTGCTGCGTCGTCCACGGTCTCGGCCGTGGGCGACGGGGACCCGGGCGCGGTGACGATCGCGGCCGACCCGGCGTCGATCACGGTGACGAACACGTTCGACGCCGTCCCGCCGCCGCCGAGCGACGACGGCGACACCGGGGGCGGCTGGCTGCCCACGACGGGCGCGGACATCGCCCTGTGGGTCGGCCTCGCCGTCCTGCTGATCGTGGCCGGCGTGATCGCCGTCGGGGTCCGGCGCCGACAGCAGCACTGACCGCGCGCACGACGGCGCCGACCCTGGTCACGGGGCCGGTGCCGTCGGCGTTCGGGGGGCGAGCAGAAGGTGTCCGCCGTAGGTTCGTGGTGGGCGCGACCTGCGCCGCCGTCGAGGAGGGGAGCACGACCGTGACCGCCACCGGCATCATCACCGCGATCATCATCGGCGCCATCATCGGTGCCCTGGGCCGGCTGTTCGTCCGGGGGAAGCAGAACATCTCGATCCTGGTGACGATCCTCATCGGGATCGTCGCCGCCCTGCTGGGCACGTGGATCGCGAGCCTGTTCGACGTCAGCGACACCGGCGGCATCGACTGGATCGAGCTCCTGTTCCAGATCGTGCTGGCCGCGATCGGCGTCTCGATCGTCGCCGGGATGGGCGGCCGCCGGAAGAACGTGACCTGATCCTGTCCGGGCTGCTCAGCCCGTCGTCGCGTCGCCCGCACGGCCGTCGTCCGCGTCGTCCGTGCGGGCGCGCGCATGTCCGAGGACGTCCCGCACGATGACGGTCACGGGCGCGGACAGCATCGCCCCCAGGAGGCCGGCGAGCACGGCGCCCACGATCGTGGAACCGAGGTTGACGATCGGGTGCAGCCGCAGCTGGTCGGAGGACAGCTTGGTGAGCATCAGCGTCTGCACGACGTTCTGCACCACGAGGATGACGGCGAGCAGGATCAGCGCCGACGTCGGGCCCTGCGATCCCAGGGCGATGAGCACGGCGAACGCGCCGGAGAAGATCGCCCCGAGATACGGGATGTACGAGGTCACGAAGGTGACGAGCGCGATCGAGAACGCCAGCGGCACGTCGAGCAGGATCGCGCCGAGGCCGATGAGCACCGCGGTGACGAGGCTCGACGTCGTGAGCGCGCCGAAGTAACGGCGCAGCGTGGCGGTGGCCTCGTCGACGACGACGCGGCCGGGCGTGCCGCGGACGGACGAGTGGCGCGCGGCGAACTCCTCGATACGGGCCCAGTCCGCCATCACGTAGAAGAGGAAGAAGACCGCGACGAAGGTGCCGACGACGAACGCCGCGGCGCTGGAGAACACGCTCCCGAACAGGCTGGCGACGCCGCCGGCCAGGGAGCTCGTCGTCTCGCTCAGGTCGACGCCGGACAGGTCGAGCGTCGTGCCCGCGAGCTGCTGCTGGAGGGTGTCGAGGCCGCTGCCCAACCGGTCGGTGATCTCTGCCGACTGGTCGACGACGCCGTCGGCCGTGACCCAGACGGCGACCCCGAGGACCGCGCCCAGCGCGACAAGCACGGCGAGGGAGCCGAGGCCGCGCCGCAGCCCCAGCCGCTCCAGGCGGTCGACCAGGGGGTGCAGCAGCACGCCGAGCACGGCGGCGACGACGAGGGGGACGGCGAGCCCGCTGATCGCCGACACGGCGGCGTAGACCACGACCGCGGCGGCGGCGACGCCGACCACCGCCCACCCGATCCGGCCGAGGCGCAGCACGCCGTCGCCGGGGTGCCGCGTGGTCGCCGGGGCGGGCACGGGGTCCTGGTGGGGCACGGTTCTCCTCGGGTCGGTCCCGAGCATCATCCCGCGCCGGCGCCGTCGTGCCACCGGGACGCGAACGGGCCGGCCGTCGGGGACGGCCGGCCCGCGCGAACGGTCTATCGCTTACGCGCCTTGACGGTGGTCTCGGCAGTTCTCTCGCGCTTCTGCGCCCGCTTCTCCTTGAGGGAGAGCGCCGGCTGCTTCTTCGAGTTCTTGGCCACGGGAGTTCACCTCCACTCGCCTCCAGACGGGACGATGAACCGGCCACCATAGCAACGTCCCGCCGGGGCCGGGCGAGGCCGGTCGGCGGGACGTCGAAGGTGTCGTGGGAGGCGCGGGGGCGCAGGTCAGGCGGCCGTGCCGAAGTCCTTCCGGCGGCGTTCGCCGTGCGCCGTCTCGCCGTCGGGGACGATCGCGTCGGGCGGCACGACGACGCCGGACGGGACGCGGCTGTCGGTACCGAGGCGGGTGCCGGAGCCGACCCGGGCGTCGTCGCCGACGACGCCGCGGACGCCGACGTGCACGTTCTCGTCGACGCGGGCTCCGCGCCCGACGACGGCGTCGACGTCGACCCAGCTGAACCGGCCCACCTTGGCGTGCGCGCCCACGCGGGCGCCGGCCTCGACGTACGCGCCGGGCCTGATGGTGGCGTCGGGGTGGACGCTCGCGTGCGGCGAGACGAAGCCTTCGCCGTTGTCGTGCCGGAGGTACCGGGTGAACTTCCCCGGCTCGTGCTCGACCTCGACCTTTCGGGGGATGCGTCGCAAGAGTGCTCCTCATGGTGCGGGTGAATCTTGTGACATAACGCGCAAGCGGCGCCTGGTGTTCCCGGCAGCCGGGCGACGCCGGGTGTCACGGCCTCAGCGGCGGGACGACCTGGCCGCCGCGACGAGCTCGCGCGCGCGCACGTCGGGCAGGTAGCACCGCACGAGCGCGAGACCGACGAGGGGAAGGGTCGCGGGCTCCGTCACGACGAGGTAGAGCGGGACGTTCCGCGGCTGGAACTTCATCTTGAAGCGGTGCAGGGACTCGAACCCGTAGAGCGGCTCGAGCCGTGCCGCGAGACGGTCGAGCACCGCGTCGACGCCGCCGGGGGAGGGCTCGTCGCCGTGCGCCAGCGGGCTGCCGGACAGCGAGGCCTCCAGGGCGCCCTCGTCGCGGAACTCCGTGAGCGCGGACGCGATGAGCAGCTCCATCGTGTAGCGGAACGAGTCGGGCGCGCGCCGCATGACGTCCAGCGTCCACCCCACCACCTCGCCGCCGGGCGCGTGCACCGGCAGCCAGCTCGTCACGCCGTGCACCCGGCCGTCGTCGTCGACGGCGAGGCCCACGCGCACCTCCGGGTCGAGGGCCTCGCGGACCCCGCCCAGCGTGAAGGCCATCTCCGGGAGGTCGCTGTCGCCGAGCCACGACTCGGAGATGGCCTGCACCTGCGCGAGGACCTCGGGGGGTTCCTCGGCCAGCCGCACCAGGCGGTGTCCCACGCCCTGCTTCGCGGCCTGGTTGAGCGCGGTCCGCACGTCCTGCCACTTCTTGCCCCGGAACTCGAGGCCCGGCAGGTCGATCACGGCCTCCTGGGCCACGGGGACGAGGGTCCACCCGCGCGCCCGTGCGATCGCGGCGACCTCCTCGCTCGCGGAGAAGAAGCACGACCCGGCCCCTGCTGCCGACGCCGCCCCGACGAAGGCGTCCACCAGCTCCGCGCGGCCCTCGGGACCGTCGCCCACCGGGTCCGTGAGCACGACGGCGACCCCGGCGTGCGCTTGGTAGGCGACGTACCCGTCCTGGTCGTCGGGCACCCAGCGGTGGCTGCCGTCCCAGGTAGTCATCCATGCCAGACGTTGACCCGCCCCCAGCCGCCGGAGCGTGGCCCGGGCGCCGTCCTGGTCGAGGTGGGTCGCCTCCGACGGGCGTGCCTTCCGTCGGGCGCGGAACGACGTCCGGCGCACGACGAGCAGCGCCAGCGCGCCGACGTCCAGCAGGAGCATGAGCACGTACAGCGGCAGCTCGCCGCGCTCGAACGCTGCGGCGGCTACCACGAGGAGCGCCTCCGAGACGACCCCGAGCACGGTGAGCACCAGTGCGACGCGCCACCACGCGCGTCGGCCCCGCAGCAGCCCCACGGCCAGCACCAGGTCGACCGTCACGGCGATGATGCCCGTGGGCCAGTCGTCGCCGGTCGTGGCGCCGAGCGGCCCGGCCGCGGAACCGGCCGCGAAGCTCGTGAGCACCACGAGCAGGGCGGAGATCGCGAAGTACCCTGCCGCCGTCGCCCGGTCCCGCTGCACGCGCCCTGCGCGCGTCCGGGCGCCGAGCCGCGGGCCCAGCACGGGGCGCGCGACGACGAGTCCCGCCACCCAGCCGACGACGTGCTCGACGTCGGCGATCCCGCCCCAGGCCACGAGGGCGACGAGCACGTAGATCGCGACGAGGGCGCTCAGCCGGAACCGCCACGGCGGCGCCAGGCTCAGCGCCGTCACCGTGACCGCGCCGACGACCCCCGCGCTGAAGCCGACGTCGAGCACCTGGGCCAGGCGTTCCGCCCAGTCCCAGCCCGTGCGGGCGAGGAGGGCGAGGCTGCCCGCCGTGCCGACGACGCCGACGAGCTGGCAGGTCACCGCCGTGACGACCGCGCGCCGGGTCCCGAGGTGGAGCTCCGTCCAGCCGACGAGCAGCAGGAAGACCCCGGCGACCGCCACGTACTCCCACGGTTCGAGGGCGAACAGCGAGCCCGTGACGGGCGTCCACCACCGTCCGTCGGCGAACGCCGGTGCGCCGAACGCGACGACGTCGAACCACGGGTGGTCCTCGAACGGCGACCACAGGGCGCCGGTGACGACGCCGAGCACGAGCATCAGCGCGACGACCCCGAGCGTGAACGGGACACGCCGCGCCGTGCGCAGCAGCCCCGGTGTCGTGGAGGCGGTCGGGGGTGGTGCCGCTGCCTCGGCGGTGGCCTCGGTCACGTGACTCCTCACCTCGGATGAGGGCATCATTCCGCGGCGTGCGCCGTGGCGCGCGTCGTCCGGCCCGCCCGGAGGTGGCCCGGGACCGGTGCGATCGGGGATCATCAGCGGGATGAGCGGCGAGCGGGCAGGACGAGGTCGACGTCGGCGCGTGCTGGCAGTCGCGGCCGGGGCCGTCGTCGTGCTGCTGGGCGTCCTGGCGCTGCTGGTGTGGAACGGCGTGCTCTGGCCCAACCGCCTGGCCGCCGACCGGTACGCCGTGCGCGGCGTCGACGTGTCCGCCTACCAGGGCGAGATCGACTGGCCCGTCCTCGCGGACCAGGACCTCGACTTCGCGTTCATCAAGGCCACCGAGGGCTCCGCCCACGAGGACGAGCGGTTCGCGGCGAGCTGGCAGGGCGCCCGCGCGACCGACCTGCTCGTCGGCGCCTATCACTTCCTCTCCTTCGAGAGCCCCGGCGCCGACCAGGCGGCGCACATGATCGACGTCGTGCCCGCCGAGAGCGGCACCCTGCCGCCCGTCGTCGACGTCGAGTACTACGGCGACTTCGCGGCCGACCCGCCGACGGTCGACGAGCTCCGGGGCATCCTCGACCCGATGCTCGACGCGCTCGAGGAGCACTACGGCGTGCCCCCGATCCTCTACACGACGCAGCAGATCCGGGCGGACTACCTGGGCGACGACTACGACCGGTACCCGCTGTGGATCCGGTCCGTCGCCTCCACCCCCGACCTGCCGCGCCGCGACTGGGAGTTCTGGCAGTACTCCGACCGCGACACCCTCCCCGGCTACGCCGGCGAGGAGGAGCACATCGACATGAACGTGTTCAACGGCACGATCGGCGACCTGAGCGCGCTGACCCAGCCGTAGCCGCATACCGTCGGCGGCGTGATCGATCGATGGACATGGCCGGCCGTGGTGGGCGTCGGCTTCGGGGTGCTGGTCTTCCTCGGGGTGCTGATCCCCGTGCTGCTGGTGCAGCAGCGGAGGTACGGGCGGCTCGACGCGCGGCGGGTGCTCGGCGCCGCGGCGCTCGCGGTGTACGTCGTGACGCTGCTCGCGTACACGCTGCTGCCGCTGCCGTCGGGGGACCTGGCCGCGTGGTGCGCGGCGCACGGGGTGCCCGGGGCGGAGCTGGTGCCGCTGCACTCGCTGGACGACGTCCGCCGGGACACGGCGGGCCTCGGGCTGCTGGCCACGCTGCGCAGCGCCGCGGTGCTGCAGGTGGCGTTCAACGTGCTGCTCTTCGTGCCGTGGGGCGTGCTGGCGCGGCGATACCTCGGGTGGGGCGTGGCCGCGTCCACCCTGAGCGCGCTGGTCGCGTCGGTCGCGATCGAGACCGTGCAGTACACGGGCATCCTCGGCATCGTCCCGTGCTCGTACCGCGTCGCCGACGTCGACGACGTCCTCACCAACACGCTCGGCGGCCTCCTGGGCGCGCTCGTCGCGCCCGTGGTGCTGCGCTGGATGCCGCAGGCGCGCGAGCTCGCCGCCGCGCGCCTGGAGCCGCGGCCGGTGACGTTCTGGCGCCGCGTCCTGGGGATGGTCACCGACCTGCTCGCCGCGTCCGCGCTGGGGGCGGCGCTGCAGCTCGCCTACCGGGTGGCGATGCTGGCGACCGGGCGGGACGTCCCCTCGGCGACGACGTGGCCCGACGTGCTGCTCGGCACGGTGGCGCCCGCCGTCGTGGTCTTCCTCCTGCCGCCGTGGTTCGGCTCGGGCGCGTCGCTGGGGCAGCGCGCGGTGTGGCTGGAGCCGCGCTGGCCCGACGGCGCCGGGGCGCTGCGGCGCGGCCCGCTCGCGCGGCGCCTCGCCCGCGGGTACCTCCTGCTCGGCCTGTACGGGGCGCTCGGGATCGTGGGGGCGGTGCCGCCCGGCGACGCGTCGAACGCGTGGGCCGGGGCGCTGCAGAACGTGGTGGCGCTCGCGGCCCTGGTCGGCGTCGTCGCGACCCACGACCGGCGCGGCCTCGCCTGCGTCCTCACGGGCGCGCGGATGGTCGACGCGCGGACGGGGGCGCACCGACCGCGGTGACGGCACGTCTCGCTCATCTGTGACGATCATGACGCTCGTTTGCTACGTTGGTCCTTCCCGTACCCGACGGAGCAAGGACGCACCATGACCGCACTCAGCGCAGAGACCGTGTCGTCGCTGGCAGGCGGCGACCTGCCGCTCGCCGTCCCCCAGTACGACCGCACCAGCCTGCGCGCCGGCATCGTGCACCTGGGCGTCGGCGGGTTCCACCGTGCGCACCAGGCGATGTACCTGGACCGGCTGATGAACGCCGGCGAGGCGCACGACTGGGCGATCTGCGGCGTCGGCGTGCTGCCCCACGACGCCCGGATGCGCGACGCGCTCGCCGCGCAGGACGGCCTGTACACGCTGGTGCTCAAGCACCCCGACGGCACGCTCGAGGGCCGTGTCATCGGCTCGATCGTGGACTTCCTGCTCGCGCCGGACGACCCGGAGGCGGTGCTGGAGAGGATGGCGTCGCCGGAGATCCGGATCGTGTCGCTGACCGTCACGGAGGGCGGCTACAACGTCAACCCGGTGACGGGCGAGTTCGACGCCGACGACCCGGCCGTGCGTGCGGACCTGGAGCCCGGCTCCGTGCCCGCCACGACGTTCGGGCTGGTCACGGAGGCGCTGCGCCGCCGCCGGGACCGCGGCGTCCCGCCGTTCACGGTGCAGAGCTGCGACAACATCCAGGGCAACGGCGACGTCGCGCACCGCATGTTCGCCGCGTTCGCGCGGCTCAAGGACCCGGAGCTCGCCGGGTGGATCGAGGAGCACGTCCCGTTCCCCAACTCGATGGTCGACCGCATCACGCCCGTCACCACGGACGACGACCGCGCCATGGTGGCCGAGCGGTTCGGGGTCGACGACGCGTGGCCGGTCGTGGCGGAGCCGTTCACGCAGTGGGTGGTCGAGGACCGGTTCGCCGCCGGCCGGCCGGCGTGGGAGGACGTCGGCGCGCAGCTCGTCGACGACGTCGAGCCGTACGAGCTGATGAAGCTGCGCCTGCTCAACGCCAGCCACCAGGCCCTGTGCTACCTCGGCTACCTGGCCGGCTACCGGTACGCGCACGAGGTCTGCGCCGACGAGACGTTCGTGCGCTTCCTGCGCGACTACATGGCCCGCGAGGGCGCCCCGACGCTGCTGCCCGTGCCGGGGGTGGACCTCGAGGAGTACCAGGACACGCTGATCGAGCGGTTCGCCAACCCGCACGTGCGCGACACGCTCGCCCGCCTGTGCGCCGAGTCCTCCGACCGCATCCCGAAGTGGCTCGTCCCGGTGATCCGGGCGAACCTCGCCTCCGGCGGCGAGGTGCACCGGTCCGCGGCCGTCGTCGCCGCCTGGGCGCGGTACGACGAGGCCGTGGACGAGCAGGGCGAGCCCATCGCGATCGTCGACCGCCTCGCGGACCGGCTCAAGGCCGCCGCCGCACGGAACCACGACGACCCGCTCGCCTTCGTCCGCGACGAGGAGCTGTTCGGCGACCTGGCCACCGAGCCGCGCTTCGTCGAGGCGTACACGGCCGCGCTGGACTCGCTGCACACGCTCGGCGCCCGGGCGACGGTCGAGCGCCTCGTCGCGGGCTGAGCCCGGCGGCGGCCGTCAGTCCGTCGTGCGGTCGTGGGCCGCAGCCTCCCGGATCTTGCGGGCCTCGGCGACGGCGTCGCGCCGCTTGCCGGCCTTCTTGTCGCTGGCCCTGGTGTCGCGGGGCGGGAGCTGGAGGGTCTCCTCCGCCGCGATCCCGCCCTGCAGCTGCCGGCTGCGCTCCAGCTCCGCGTCCAGCTCCGCGCCGAAGAGGAGCGCCAGGTTGGTGATCCACAACCACAGGAGGAACACGATGACGGTGCCGAGCATCCCGTAGGACCCGTAGCTGCCGAAGTTCGCCACGTAGAAGCCGAACGCTGCCGAGGCGATCGCCCACGCCACGATCGCGACCAGGGCGCCGACGCTGATCCAGCGGAACTTCGGCTGCTTCACGTTCGGTGTCAGGTGGTACAGGAGCGCGACCACGACCACGACGAGCAGGACCGCGACGGGCCACTTGGCGATGTTCCACACCGTGAGCGCGACGTCGCCCAGGCCGATCGCGGCACCGACGGACCTCGCGACCGGGCCCGACAGCACCAGGCTCGCCACGATCACCGCGGCGAGCACCACGACGACGAGAGTCACCAGCAGCAGCAGCGGGCGGAGCTTCCAGATCGGGCGCCCCTCCTCGACCTCGTACACCCGGTTCATCGCCCGCCCGAACGCCGTCACGTACCCGGAAGCCGACCAGAGGGCGATGACGAGGCCGACGATCAGGGCGAGGCCCGCACCGGTGGAACCGACCAGCCGCTCCACCAGCGGCTGGACGATGTCGAGTGTCTCCTTGGGCAGGAAGTCGCCCAGCGTCGTCAGGATCGAGTCGAGCGCCGCCTCGGCGTCGCCGACGAAGCCGAGCAGCGAGACCAGGGCCAGCAGGGCGGGGGCCGCAGCCAGGACGGCGTAGTACGTCAGCCCCGCGGCCAGGTCGGTGCACTCGTCGTCCATGAACTCCCGCACGGTCCCCTTGAAGGCCAGCTTCCACGACGGCTTCTTGAGGTCCGGCGGCGACTCGGGCTTGCGGGGGTCGTCGGGAGCCGGCTCGGTGCCGTGCTGCTCGTGCGTGTCGGTCACGGGACCTCCTCGGGCGCGGCGGCGGTTCCGCCAGGGTCACCACCAGGCTCGATGCGTCCGCGAATGCCCGCAATCGGACGTCACGCGCCCGCGGCGTCCAGCAGCTCCTCGAGCGCGCCCGCGGCGGCGTCGTCGCACACGACGGTGGTGGCGATGCCGCCCGCGACGGCGGCGCGCAGGCCGGGCGCGGCCTCGCGACCGTAGCCGGCGGTGACGACCTCGGGGGTGCGCACCAGCTGGTCGAAGGTCACGCCCACCACGCGGGCGTCGAGCGGCGTGACGACGCGGCGGCCCTCGGCGTCGAAGAGCCGCCCCGAGCACTCGGCGACGGTCCCCGCGGCGGTGGCGGCACGCCGCTCGTCACCCGTGACCTGCGGGAACACGGTGGAACCGGTGGCGGTCCACGCGCCGATCGCGACGACGGCGACGTCGAGGTCGTCGGCGCGGTCGAGCGCGGCGGCGACCTCGGGCTGCCGGCGCATGCCGGCGGCCGTGCCGGGGTCGGCCACGAGCAGCGGCGACCAGACCGGCCAGGTGCGCACGCCCGGCATCCGGCGGAAGCCCTGGATCATGTCGAGCGAGTCTCCCGACCCGTCCACCGGCAGCGCGCCGAC
Organism: Isoptericola sp. NPDC060257; assembly: GCF_042726645.1. Taxonomy (NCBI): domain Bacteria; kingdom Bacillati; phylum Actinomycetota; class Actinomycetes; order Micrococcales; family Promicromonosporaceae; genus Isoptericola; species Isoptericola sp. NPDC060257. The sequence continues at coordinate 7,710 of NZ_JBHXAW010000007.1, read as the reverse complement.
CAGCTGCACGACGTCGCACGCGGGCAGGGGATCGAGGTGGCGCACCGCGATCTCGATCGTGCGGGACCAGGAGACGCCGAGGGTCGCGCCCTCGCGCACGTGCGCGGAGACGACGCCGGCGAGAGCGCGGGCGACCGACTCGCGCGTCCCCCCGGGGGTGCCGGCCGCGCCGGCGATCACGACCTCGCGCGCGCCGAGGCGCTCGGCCAGGCGCCGGGCGCGGCCTGCGTCCAGGTGCGCGGGGGGCGAGATCTCGATCCGTACGACGCCGCTCTCGCGCGCCTCGGCGAGCAGCCGGGCCACCTGGAAGCGGGAGATGCCGCGGGCGGACGCGATGTCCACCTTGGAGCGGTTGTCGAGGTAGTAGTCGCGGCTGACCTCCACGAGGAGGCGGGCGTGCTCGGCGTCGGTCACGGGATCATCCTCCTCGCTCGTCCGGCCGCCGCGCCACTCTGAGCGCTCGGGCCTTGCTCAGCTGAGCATCACCTACTACTGTCCAGACAGATGAGCGCAGCGCCGCATCTCATCTGTGCGCGCCGGGGCTCGTCGAGACACACCGACCGGACCGACGACGTGAGGACAGCGATGTTCCGACCACGAACCCGGAGGCTCGCCGCCGCGGGCGGCGCCGCCGTCCTCGGGCTCTCCCTGGCCGCCTGTGCGGGGGCGGGCGCCGTCGGCGGGGGAGACGGCGAGCAGATCGTCGTCGCGATCGTCTCGAACCCGCAGATGCAGGACGCGATCTCGCTCCAGGACGAGTTCCGCAAGGAGCACCCCGGCATCGACGTGCGCTTCGTGTCCCTGCCGGAGAACGAGGCCCGGGCCAAGATCACCGCGTCCGTCGCCACCGGCGGCGGGGAGTTCGACGTCGTGATGATCTCCAACTACGAGACGCCGATGTGGGCCGAGAACGGCTGGATCGAGAACCTCCAGCCGTACGCCGACGCCACCGAGGGGTACGACCCGGACGACTTCGTGCCCAGCGTGCGGGAGGCGCTGTCGGTGGACGGCGACCTCTACTCGGTGCCGTTCTACGGCGAGTCGTCGTTCCTCGCCTACCGCAAGGACCTCTTCCAGCAGGCCGGCCTCACCATGCCGGACCGCCCCACCTGGGACGACGTCCGCGAGCTGGCCGCCGAGCTGAACGACCCGTCGCAGGACTTCGCGGGCATCTGCCTGCGCGGCCTGGCCGGGTGGGGCGAGGTCATGGCTCCCATGACGACCGTGCTGAACACCTATGGCGGGCAGTGGTTCGACGAGGGCTGGAACGCCCGCCTCGACTCGCCCGAGGTGCGTGAGGCCGTCGAGACGTACGTCGACACCGTGCAGCGGTATGGGCAGCCGGGCGCCGCGACCTCCGGCTTCGGCGACTGCCTCACCCGGTTCGCGCAGGGGCAGGCGGCCATGTGGTACGACGCGACCTCGATGGTCTCCTCGGTCGAGGACCCGGCGTCGTCGACCGTGGCCGGCAAGACCGGCTACGTGCCCGCGCCCGTGAGCGACACCGACGCGGCGGGCTGGCTGTACTCCTGGTCGCTCGCGATCCCGTCCACCAGCGAGCACAAGGACGCCGCCTGGGACTTCGTCTCCTGGATGACCGACAAGGACTACATCAAGCTCGTCGGCGAGCGGCTCTCCTGGGAACGGGTGCCGCCCGGCAGCCGGCTGTCCACCTACGAGCTCCCGCAGTACGCGGAGGTCTCGGAGGCGTACGCCGACGCGACCCTCACCGCGATGAGCGAGGCCACGCAGGAGAAGACGATGGTGGCGCCCGTGCCCTACCCGGGCATCCAGTTCGTCGGCATCCCCGAGTTCCAGGACCTCGGTACCCGCGTGGGCCAGCAGATGTCCGCCGCCATCGCCGGCCAGAAGTCCGTGGCGGACGCGCTGGAGCAGTCGCAGCAGTACGCCGACACGGTCGCCGAGACGTACCGCAAGGAGAACGAGCGATGACCGCCGTCACCACGCAGGCCGGGAACCTGCGGCGCGCGCAGGCCCAGCGCGCCGCCCGCGCGGACAAGCACCAGTTCTCCCGAGCCGAGCGGTGGCGCCGACGCGGCCCGCTGCTGCCGGCGCTGATCTTCACGATCGTCGTCACGCAGATCCCGTTCCTCGTGACGATCTGGTACTCGCTGCACTCGCGGAACCTGCTGCGCCCCGACTCCGACCTCTTCGTCGGGCTCTCGAACTATCTCGACATCGCGCGCGACTCGGTGTTCCGCCAGACGGCGCTCAACTCGGTGGTCATCACCCTCGGCTGCGTGCTGGTCGCGATGGTGCTGGGCATCGTGCTCGCGATCCTGCTCGACCGGCCTTTCCGCGGCCGGGGCGTGGCGCGCACGCTGCTCATCACGCCGTTCCTCATCATGCCCGTGGCCAGCTCGGTGCTGTGGTCGATGGCGATGCTCAACCCGACGTACGGGCTGTTCAACTGGACGCTCGGGCTGGTGGGCATCGACCCCGTCGACTGGACCTCGACGTACCCGATCGTCGCGATCCTCATGGCCCTGGTGTGGCAGTGGACGCCGTTCATGATGCTGCTCGTGCTCGCCGGGCTGCAGGCCCAGCCGAAGGACGTGCTCGAGGCCGCCGCGATGGACGGCGCCGGCTGGTGGCGCACCTTCGGGTCGATCACCCTCCCGCAGCTGCGCCGGTACATCGAGCTGGGCGTGCTGCTCGGGATCATCTACGTGGTCAACACGTTCGACCAGATCTACCTCATGACCGCCGGCGGCCCCGGGACGGCCAGCGCCAACCTGCCGTTCTACATCTACCAGCGCGCCTTCCTCGGCTTCGACGTCGGGCAGGCCGCCGCGATGGGCGTCGTCGTCGTCATCGCCACGATCATCGTCGCCTCCGCCGCGCTGCGGCTCATCTTCCGCAGCTTCGACGTCAAGGAGTGAGCATGACCGCCACCGAAACGGCCCCGCGCACGGCTGTCGCTCCGCCCGCGGCCGCGCGCCGCTCAGGCCGGAGCAGCGTCGCCGGGGGGCTGCTCACCACGCTCACCTGGATCCTCGCGCTCGGGTTCTTCTTCCCCGTCCTGTGGATGGCGATGACGGCGTTCAAGCAGGAGAACCAGGCGTCGTCCGACCCGCCCACGTGGTTCTTCACGCCGACGCTCGACCAGTTCCAGGCGGTGATCGGGGAGTCCGGGACGTACGTCGCGAACTCGGCGATCGCCACCGGCGTCTCGACCGTCCTCGTGCTGCTGCTCGGCATCCCCGCCGCGTACGCGCTGTCGATCCGGCCGGTGGAGAAGGTCAGCGACGTGCTGTTCTTCTTCATCTCCACCAAGATGCTGCCGGTCGTGGCCGTCATCGTGCCGATCTACGTCATCGCCGGGCAGCTCAAGGTGCTCGACAACGTCTGGACCCTCGTCGTGCTCTACACGGCGATGAACCTGCCGATCGCGGTGTGGATGATGCGGTCGTTCTTCCAGGAGATCCCGGCGGAGGTGCTCGAGGCCGCCGCCGTCGACGGCGCGGGGCTGATGAAGACGCTGCGGTCCGTGCTGATCCCGATGGTCGCGCCCGGCATCGCCGCGACGGCGCTCATCTGCGTCATCTTCGCGTGGAACGAGTTCTTCTTCGCGCTCAACCTCACCGCGTCGCGCGCCGCCACCGTGCCGATCTTCATCGTCTCGACGATGACGAGCGAGGGCCTGTTCCTCGCGCGGCTCTGCGCCGCCGCGCTGCTGGCGTCACTGCCGGTGATCCTGGCCGGGTGGATCGCGCAGAAGCAGCTGGTGCGCGGCCTGTCGATGGGCGCCATCAAGTAGGGGCGGCACCGCTGCTGCGAGCAACGGAGGCCTGCCAGAGGGTGGGGAGCGCCGGCCCGTCACGGGCGCGACCGTGCTCCCGACCCTGCGGAGGAGACCCTCATGACCGCGAACCGCCCCTCGAACGATGCGGACCAGCCCGTCCCCGGCGGCGTCGTGCCGGGCGCCCCGACGCCCCGCACCGCGGCCCCGGACCGACGCGGCCCGACCGGCTGCCCGTTCCACCCGGGCGGCGAGCCCGACGACGGCCCCGACCCTCGCGCGCAGGCGGGGGACCGGCTGACGACGGCGCAGGGCCTGCGCGTCGACGACACCGACCACTCGCTCACGGCGGGTCCGCGGGGCCCGCTGCTCATGGAGGACCACCACTTCCGCGAGAAGATCACGCACTTCGACCACGAGCGGATCCCGGAGCGGGTGGTGCACGCCCGGGGAGCCGGCGCGCACGGGACCTTCCGCGCCTACGGCAACGCGGCGAGCGTCACCCGGGCGGCGTTCCTCGCGGAGGCGGACCGGGAGACCGACGTCTTCGTCCGCTTCTCGACCGTGCTCGGGTCCCGTGGGTCGGCCGACACCGTCCGCGACGTGCGCGGCTTCGCGACGAAGTTCTACACCGCGGAGGGCGTCTTCGACCTGGTGGGCAACAACTTCCCCGTGTTCTTCATCCAGGACGCCGTGAAGTTCCCCGACATCATCCATGCCGGCAAGCCGCACCCGGACCGTGAGATCCCGCAGGCGCAGAGTGCGCACGACACCTTCTGGGACTTCATCTCGTCGCACACCGAGTCGACCCACATGGCGATGTGGGCGATGTCCGACCGGGCGATCCCGCGCAGCTACCGAACGATGGAGGGCTTCGGCGTCCACACCTTCCGCCTCCAGGCCGCCGACGGCTCGACGTCGCTGGTGAAGTTCCACTGGAAGCCCCTGCTGGGCGTGCACTCGCTGGTGTGGGAGGAGGCCCAGATCGCCCAGGGCGCCGACCCGGACTTCCACCGCCGCGACCTGGCGGACGCGATCGACGCCGGGGCGTTCCCGCAGTGGGAGCTGGGGCTCCAGGTCATGCCCGACACCCCCGACGAGACGTTCGAGGGGATCGACCTCCTGGATCCCACGAAGATCGTGCCGGAGGAGCTGTGCCCCGTGCAGCGCGTCGGCGTCATGACGCTGCACGCCAACCCCACGAACTACTTCGCCGAGACCGAGCAGGTGGCGTTCCACGTGGACCACCTGGTGCCGGGCATCCACGTCACCAACGACCCGCTGATGCAGGGGCGTCTCTTCTCCTACCTGGACACCCAGCTGACCCGGCTCGGCGGGCCCAACTTCGCGCAGCTGCCGATCAACCGACCGCACGCCCCGGTGAACGACATGCTCCGCGACGGCATGCACCAGACGGCCGTGCACTCCGGCGTCGTCGCCTACAAACCGAACGCGATCGACGACGACCGGCCCGTGGCGTCGCCCGAGGACGGCTTCGTCACCGTCCCCACGCCCGTCGAGGGCGTGAAGGTCCGGGAGAACCCGGTGTCGTTCGCCGACCACTTCACCCAGGCGCGGCTGTTCTGGCTGTCGCTCACGCCCGTCGAGCAGGCGCACGAGGTCGAGGCGTACACGTTCGAGCTCGGCAAGTGCGCCTCCGACGAGATCCGCGAGCGCATGCTGGCCAGCCTCGCCCGGGTCGACGGCGACCTGGCCTCCCGCGTGGCGGCGGGCCTCGGGCTCGAGGCGCCGGCGGCCGAGCTGCCCGAGGGTGTCGAGCCGTCACCCGCCCTGTCGCAGGTGCCGAGCGAGCCCGGCCGCGTCGACGGCAGGGTGGTCGGCGTGGTCGTGGCCGACGGCGGCGACCTCGGGGTGGTGGGCGCGTTGCGGTCGGCTCTCGGCGCGGAGGGTGTCGTCGTCCGGGTGGTCGCCGTGCACGGCGGTGAGGTGGTCTCGGGCGCGGAGCGGGAGACCGTGGAGCGGACCCTGCTGACGACCCGGTCCATCGAGTACGACGCGGTGGTGGTGGCCGACGGCACGGCGGGTACGCCCGCGGGGACCGACCCGCGGACCGTCGTCCTGCTGCAGGAGGCGTTCCGCCACGGCAAGGCGATCGCGGCGCTCGGGACCGGCCGTGAGGTGCTGGTGGCCGCGGGGGTGCCGGAGGGCGCGCCAGGGGTCACGCTCGCCGACGCCGGGGCGGAGGTGGCGCCCACGCTGCGCGAGGCGCTCGGGCTGCACCGGGCCTGGGACCGGCTCGCGACTCTCGCGTGAGCCCGGTCAGCGCGCCGCCGAGCCCTCGGTGTCGCGCGGGGGGCTCGTGTGGAGCAGGTCGCGCGCCTGCTCGGCCGCGCGCGTGATGCTGTCGGCGACGAAGTCGATGAAGCGCGCCATGTTCTCCAGGCGCGCGCCGGCGGCCGAGTCGCGGCCCAGGACGTCGACCCCCTGCCGGGCGGTGGCGGCGAGCGCGGCGTTGGAGCGCGCGGCGGCGATCATCGACTGGTACCAGGCGTCGCCGTCGGCGGCGTAGCGCTCGCGGCGGCCGTCCTCGCGCTCGCGGCGGATCAGCCCCAGGTTCTCCAGCAGCGCGACCGCCTTCGACACCGACGCCGGGCTCACCTGCAGCCTCTCGACCAGCTCCGCCGCGGTGAGGCTGCCCGAGTCCGCCACGTACAGCCGCGTGAGCACGGCGGAGGCCATGCGGGGGAGGCCGGACTGCATGAGCAGCGTCGTGAACGTCTCCTCGTACGCCCGCAGGGCCGCGTCGTCGGGCGCGGCCCCCGAGCCGGACGGCGCGCGCGGCGTGGCGGGGCGACGACGGTGCGCGCGCTGCTGGGTGGCGCGCTGCGCGAGGTCGGCGCGGTAGCCCCCGGGGCCGCCGTTGCGCATCACCTCGCGCGTGACGGTCGACGTCGGGCGGTCGAGCCGGCGGGCGATCTCGGCGTACGCGAGGTCGTCGGCGAGGCCCAGCGCGATCTGCTGGCGCTCCTGGGCGGTGAGCCGGCCTCCCGGCATGGCGTCCTCCTGGGGTCGGGGCGGGTGCCACGTTACGTTCACTTCGGGTCAGGTGCAACGAGTTCAGGTGGCGCGGTTGCGTTGATGTTCGGGTCTGATGCAACGATATATGCATCGTGACCTGCAGCGACACATTTCTGGTGCAACATTGCTCTTGCTGGATTTGCGAACGCAACGTAGCGTTTCCCGTGCCAGAAAGTCACCGCACCGACCATCGTAGGAGCTGAGAACGATGCAGAACTTCGCCACCCCCGCCCCCGTCTCCGCCGTCGTCGACGTCCCGGCCGGGCGCCTCACCTTCGTCGCCGCCGACCGGTCCGACACCACGGTCGAGGTGCGGCCCGCCGACGCCTCGAAGCGCCGCGACGTCGAGGCCGCCGAGCAGACCACCGTCGCGTACACCGACGGCGTCCTGCGCGTCGCGGCGCCCGACGGGCACCGGGCCTTCGGGCCCTCCGGGTCGGTCGAGGTCACGGTCCAGCTGCCCGCAGGGTCCGCGGTCGAGGTCACCGCGGCGAGCGCCCCGCTGCGCGGCGTCGGACGCCTCGGCGCCGTCGTCGTCGAGACCGCGCACGGCGACGTCAAGATCGACGAGGCGGCGAGCGCCCGCCTCTCCACGCAGGCCGGCGACATCACCGTCGGCCGGCTCACCGGCCCCGGCACGCTGAGCACCGCCAAGGGCGACCTCCGCGTGGAGGAGGCCGTGCAGGGTGCGCTCGACCTGAGCACGCAGGCCGGCGACGTGACGGTGGGCGTCGCGTCCGGCGTCACCGCGTCGCTCGACGCGGGCACGACGCTGGGCCGCATCCACGACGCGATCACGAACAGCGGCGGCGACGTCCAGGTCGCGATCCGCGCCACCACCACGATGGGCGACGTGTCGGCGCACAGCCGCTGAGCCGACCCGACGCAGGATCCCGGACCCGCCGGGC
>NZ_JBHXAW010000006.1:0-38126 GCF_042726645.1 Isoptericola sp. NPDC060257 | reverse complement strand
CGACACCTCCTTGCCCCGGAGGCTGGGATCCCCTGAACTCGTCGAAGGAGATGCCATGTCTGAGCAGTCCTCGCTGGCGATCCGGTCACGCCGCGTCGTCGCGGCCCTGATCACGGTGCTCGTCGCCGTTCTCGGTCTGGCTCCGCTCACGGCGTCGGCCGGCCCCTCGGCCGCGCCCGCGGCAGTCGCGGAAGGCCGCCCGACCGCCCCCAGACCCACCGTCGTCCTGGTCCACGGGGCGTTCGCCGACTCGAGCGGCTGGACCGTCGTCGCCGAACGGCTGCTGGACGACGGCTACCCGGTCCTGTCGTTCTCGAACCCGTTGCGCGGCGTCGAGCACGACGCGGAGTACCTGCGGCAGTTCCTCTCGACCGTGGACGGCCCGATCGTCCTGGTGGGCCACTCGTACGGCGGTGCGGTCATCACGAACGCCGCGACCGGGAACGACCAGGTGAAGTCGCTCGTGTACGTGGCCGGCTACGCGCTCGACGAGGGCGAGTCCGTCGCCGCGGCGAACGCGCTCGGCGGGGGCCACACCGACGTGATCGACCACCTCGTGCTGCGGCCCTTCCCGGGTGCCGGGGAGGGGAACGCCGACGCGTACATCGACCCCGAGTGGTACCCGCGGCTGTTCGCCCAGGACCTTCCGCGACGGCTCGCCGAGACGATGGCCGGCGCCCAGCGACCGGGGGCCCTCGCGTCGTTGGTCGAGCCGTCCGGCGAGCCCGCGTGGAGGTCCGTCCCGAGCTGGTACATCGTGGCGAAGGACGACCGCATCATCCCCCCGGAGGCGGAGCGTGCCATGGCGCAGCGCGCCGGCGCGACGACGGTCGAGATCCGCGCCTCGCACTCGGTGATGATCAGCCATCCCCTCCAGGTCCTGCGGGTCATCAAGGCGGCCGCGAGGTAGCCACCCCGGCGTCGTCCCCGCCCCTGTCCGGGCCCTGCCTGCGCCGTCCCCGCGGCGCGGCAGGGCCCGGTGCGGGTGATCTTCGCGCTCGGCCGCGCAGGCGTGGGAGCGCTTCCCTATCGTGTGGCTCGTGCACGGCACCGGCGGCCTGCTCGGCCGCGAGAGCGAACAGCGAAGGGTCGCCGAGGTGGTCGGCGCGGCCCGCAACGGGCACGGCAGCGCGCTCCTGGTCCTCGGTGAGCCCGGCGTCGGGAAGACGACCCTGCTCCGTGACGCCGCGCCGGGCGCCGGGACACGGGTCCTGCGCCTCGACGGCTACGAGTCCGAGTCGTCCATGCCGTACGCGGCGGTCGAGCGCCTCACCGGCGTGCTGCGGGAGCACCTGGCCGAGATCCCCGAGCGGCAACGCCTGAGCCTCCAGGTGGCCTCCGGCGCCGCCGACGGGCCCCCGCCGGACCGGTTCCTGGTCGGCCTCGGCGTGCTCAGCCTGCTCGCCGCCGCAAGCACCCGGGCCGGGCTGCTCTGCACCGTCGACGACGCGCACCTCCTCGACCGCGAGAGCCTCGAGGCGTTCGCGTTCGTCGCGCGCCGCCTCGGCGCCGAGCGCCTGGCGCTCGTGCTCGCCGGGCGCGAGGAGCGCGAGCTGGACGCGGTGCTGCGCGGGGTGCCGGTCCTCGCGCTCGCGGGGTTGTCGCCCGAGCCGGCCGCGGCGCTGCTGAACCGGTCCGCGGCGGGGCCGTTCACCCCGACGGCCACCGCCGCGATCGTCCGCGCGACGGAGGGCAACCCGCTGGCCCTGGTCGACCTGGCGGCCGATCCTCTGCTCCGGGAGATGACCGACCTCGGTCTCGGCCCCGAACCCGTGCCCGTGGGGCAGCACCTGGAGGCCCACTACCTGCGCCGCGTGATGCACCTGCCACCGGCCTCGCAGCGCTGGCTCCTGCTCGCCGCGACCGACTCCACCGGCGACCTGGAACTGCTCGAGACCGCCGGCGCCGCCCTCGCCATCGATGCCGCACGCCGGGAGGACGCGGAGACGGCCGGCCTCGTGCACCTCGAACCGACGGTGGGGTTCCGGCACCCTCTCGTCCGCTCCGCGGTGTACGGGTCGGCGTCCCGCGCCGAGCGCCGGAGGGTCCACGGCGCGCTGGCCGAGGCCGCCGCGAAGCTCGGCCTCGTCGAGACCGAGGCGTGGCACGCCTCGCGCGCGGCGAGCGGGACCGACGAGACCGTCGCGGAACGCCTCGTGCGTGCGGCGGACCTCGCGGCACAGCGTGGCGGTTCGTCGTCGCGCGCCAGCATCCTCGCCCGCGCGGCCGAGCTCACGCCGTCCGGTCCGGTGCGCGGCGAGCGGCTGGTCGGCGCCGCCGAGGCGGCCCTGGAGGCGGGGGCCGCCGACGTCGCCGTGCGCCTGCTCTCGGACGTCCGGGAGGCGGGCCTCGACCGGGTGACGCGAGGCCGGGCCATCCTCGTCCGCAGCGCTGCCGCCTTGTTCGTCTCCGATCCCGACGGCGTGCGGTCGTCGACCTCCGATCAGCTCCGGGCAGCCGACGAGTTCCACGGCCACGACGTCACGCGGGAGCAGCGCGCGCTCGTGCAGGCCTTCGAACGGTGCAGCAGCGCGGACCGGCTCCTGGTGGGGGTCGACGTCCCGACGCTGGGGCGCCGGATCGCCGCAGGGGCGGCGACGCCCGGTCCTGCCTCCGTGATCCTGCGGGGGGTCGCCGCGCTGATCCTCGAGCCGTACGATCGCGCCGTCCGTCCGGCGCGCGGGGCCTTCGACGCGATCCTCGCCCTGCCGGACCGGGACCTGGTCCACCGGGGCACCCTGATCGCGGCGCTCGGCGCCTTCCTGTGGGACGACGCCGGCCGCCGGGCGGGGCTGGAACGGGCGATGCGCGCCGCGCGGGACGGGGGCGCCCTGCAGGCGCTCGACACCCTGCTCTGGGTCGGCGCGCTGTCGGAGCTCATGGGGGGCACCGTGAGCCGCGCCCTCTCCTTCGACGCGACGGTCCGCGAGGTCCGCCGTGCGATGGGCTACGACGGCGAGAACGTCGTCAACGCCGCCGTCATGGCCTGGAGCGGCAGCCCGGAAGAGGCCGTGGAGGCCGTCGGGCAGGGCGCCGCCGCGGCCGGGTGGGGCGGCGTCGAGGCGTCGGCCACCGCGGCCCTCGCGGTCCGCAACCTCGCCGAGCGCCGCTACGAGCGGGCCTTCGCGCGGCTCCACCCTCTCGTCGAGGACCCGTTCCTGCAGGCCACCCCGCTCCACTTCGCCGACTACGCCGAGGCGGCCGTGCGGAGCGGTCGGCACGAGGACGCGGCACGCGCTGCCGAGGCGCTCGACGCCCGCGCGAGGGCGAACGGCTCCGCATGGTGCCGCGGACTCGCGGAGCGCGCCCTCGCCCTCGCCGGCTCCGACGACGACGAGTCCCACTACGCGGCGTCGGTCGACGCGCTGTCGAGCACCTGCGCGACCGTCGAGCTCGCACGCTCCCACCTCGTCTACGGCGAGTGGCTCCGACGGGCCCGACGACGGCGGGACGCCGCAGCGCACCTCCACCTCGCCCTGGACCACGCCGACCGCAGCGGTGCAGCCGTCTTCCAGGGCCGGATCCGCGCCGAGCTCGACGCGGCCGGCGGCACCGCGGGCGCACCGGCACCCAGGTCCGGCCAGGACCTGACGACGCAGGAACGGGCCGTCGCCACGATGGCCGCGGCCGGACGGACCAATGCCGAGATCGCGGCCCGCCTCTTCCTCAGCCCCCACACCGTCGACTACCACCTGAGAAAGGTCTTCCAGAAGCTCGGCGTCACGTCCCGGCGACAGCTCTCCGAGCGTTTCGACCCCATCGCCCCCTAAGGCCCGTGCCACGGACTACGCGAACCACGTGGTCCGGGCAGGTCGGATGGCGGGCACCCTCGGAGCAACTCGTCCCGATCAGCGCCAGGGAGGCCCACCGTGCCCTACATCACCGCCGACGACGGTGCCGAGATCTACTACACCGACTGGGGCACCGAGGGGACGCCCGTCCTCCTCAGCCACGGCTGGCCCCTCAACTCGGACGCCTGGGCGTCCGCAGCCCTGTTCCTCGCCGAGCACGGCCACCGCGCCATCGCGCACGACCGGCGGGGGCACGGACGGTCGAGCCGCACCTGGGACGGCAACGAGATGGACACCTATGCCGACGACCTGGCGTGCCTGGTCGACGCGCTCGACCTGCGCGACCTCACCCTGGTCGGTCACTCCACCGGCGGCGGCGAGGTCGTGCGGTACGTCTCGCGGCACGGCACCGACCGGGTGGCCCGCGTCGTCCTGGTGTCCGCCGTCCCGCCCCTCATGGTGCGGACCGACGACAACCCGGACGGGCTGCCGATGGAGGTGTTCGACCAGATCCGCGCCGGCGAGCGCGCTGACCGGTCGCAGCTCTACCGGGACCTGGCCGACGGGCCGTTCTTCGGACACAACCGCCGCGGCGACGTCGACCAGGGCTTCCGCGACGCCTTCTGGCTCCAGAGCATGGCCTGCGGGCACCGCGCGGCGTACGAGTGCATCGCGGCGTTCTCCGCGACGGACTTCCGGCCCGACCTGGCCAAGATCGACGTCCCGGCCCTCGTGATCCACGGCGACGACGACCAGATCGTGCCCTACGACGTCGGAGGCAGGCGGTCGGTCGAGCTCATCGCCGACGCCCGCCTCCTGACCTATCCGGGTAGCGGCCACGCGCTGCCCGACACCGACCGCGACCGGCTGCACGCGGACCTGCTGGCGTTCATCGACTCCTGAGAGGGCCCCACCCATGACTGACATCAGCGACACGAGCGACGCGACCGAGAGCAGCACGCCCGACACCGTCGTCCTCGTCCACGGACTGTGGATGACGCCCCGCAGCTGGGAGGGCTGGGTCCAGCACTACCAGAGCAAGGGCCTCACCGTCGTGACGCCCGCCTACCCCGGGTTCGAGATCGAGGTCGAGGCCCTCCGCGAGAACCCGGAGGTCATCGCCGACCTGACCGTCCCCGAGACCGTCGAGCACCTCGCCGACGTCATCACCGCCCTGGACCGGCCGCCGATCATCATGGGCCACTCCTTCGGGGGCGCCCTGACCCAGATCCTCCTGGCCCGGGGCCTCGGAGCCGCCGGGGTGGTCATCGACTCCGCCCCGACCGAGGGCGTCCGGGTCAACCCGCCCTCGCAGGCGAGGTCGCTCTTCCCCGCCCTGAAGAACCCCGCGAACCGGCACCGCGCCGTCGGGTTCACCCCCGAGGAGTTCCACTACGCGTTCACCAACACCCTCACCGAGGAGGAGTCCCGCGCGGTGTGGGAGCGCTACGCGATCCCCGCCCCCGGGCGGTGGGTCTGGGACTACGGCCTCATCGCCAACTTCAAGCCCGGACACCAGGAGACCTGGGTGGACTTCAGCACCGACCGCGCACCGCTGCTGTTCATCGCCGGCGAGCTCGACCACATCATGCCGCCATCCGTGAACCGGTCGAACGCCAAGCACTGGGAGAAGTCGCCGGCGGTCACCGAGTACTACGAGTTCGAGGGCCGGGACCACTGGACCTGCGCCGCGCCGGGCTGGGAACAGGTCGCCGACCACGCCCTCGCCTGGGCGCTCGAGCACGCGCAAGGGACCGAACGGGCCACGGCCTGACGCGGGACCGCGGGCGGACGCGCCGGGGGGCGGTCCACCCCCGGCGTGTCAGGGCCGCTTGGTAGAACCGTGAGGTCGGCTCCCGACGGCGGAGCCGACTTCGCGACGACCGGGAGCCCCCATGCCACACCCGTCCGGCGACGTCCAGGCGTTCGAGTCCCGCGCGACCGACGCCGACCTCGACGACCTGCGCGCACGGCTCGACGCGGCACGGCTGCCGGAGCCCGAGACGGTCCACCGCCCCGGCCCCGACAGGCGGCGGTGGGACCAGGGTGTCCCCCTGGTAGACCTCGTGGAGGTCGTCGACCACTGGCGCACCGGGTACGACTGGCGGGCGTTCGAGCGGCGCCTCGAGGAGATCGGTCAGTTCCGCACGACCGTCGACGGCCTGGGCATCCACTTCCTGCACCGCCGGTCCCCGCGCGCGGACGCCACGCCGCTGGTCCTGACGCACGGCTGGCCCGGCAGCATCGCCGAGTTCGTCGACGTGGTGGACGAGCTGGCCGCTCCGCCGGACGCGGGTGCGCCGGCGTTCCACGTCGTCGTCCCGTCGCTGCCCGGCTTCGGCTACAGCGACAGGCCGGCCGTCACCGGATGGGGCGTCGAGAAGACCGCGGCCGCGTGGGTGGAGCTGATGGGACGGCTCGGCTACGACGAGTTCCTCGCCCACGGCGGCGACTGGGGCGGCAACGTCACCGCGGTGCTCGGCGGAAGGTTCCCCGCGCACGTGCTCGGCATCCACACCACGCTCGCCCTGCCACCGCCCGGGATGACGACGGACGGTCTGACGGAGAAGGAGCGCCGGCACGCCGAGGAGACCCGTGACTTCTGGCTCCACCACCGGGCGTACGCGACGCAGCAGGCGACCCGGCCGCAGACCATCGGCTACTCGCTCGTCGACTCGCCGGTCGGCCTGCTCGCCTGGCTCCTCGACAAGTTCGCCGAGTGGTCCGACACCGAGGACAGCCCGTTCGAGACGATCTCGCGGGACCGGATCCTCGACGACGTCACCCTGTACTGGCTGACCCGCACCGGCGCGTCGGCGGCCCGCATCTACGCCGAGAGCCCCGGCTCGCTGGACCCCGAGCTGCGGGTGGACGTCCCGTCCGCTCTCACCATGTATCCCGGCGACATCGAGTCGCGCACCCCGCGCGCCTGGGCGGAGCAGCGCTACCGGCGCATCGTCCGGTGGACCGCGCCGGAGCGCGGCGGGCACTTCCCGGCGCTGGAGGTCCCCGACTTCTTCGTCAAGGACCTGCGCGCCGGCCTCGCGGCAGTGCTGGCCGCGAGCAGATGAGTGCGGACGAGCCGGTCTGTCGCGGAAGTGGTGCCGGGATCAGTACCCGTGGAATCACGTGGACCTCGCCGACGCGTAGACGCTGGCCACAGCATCACAGGCGATGCTGTTTCAAAGGAAAATCGCGCTGTTTCCATGGAAGCGCATATCCGCACGCACAATCGTTGGCGTGCCTAATTGTCGCGTGCGGGGACCGTTTGCCCTCAGCGACGCGCTGGTGCTCCCCGACAACCTCGGCGCGGAGATCCCGGACCCTGTCGCTGGTCGCGGAAGCCACTATGGCTGGCCCCAACGCGTTCGTGCCACCAACCGGGGCTGCGTTCGACCTCGCCTGCGCCTGGCTGATGCCTGTCACTGAGTACTCGTTGGCGCCCTGACCGCTGCCCGTCTTACCCATGCCCGCACGTCCGTTCCGGCGGATCCTGGTGGGTGCTCCTACCAACCTTATTGACGGCGGCCCTCGGTGTAACCGTTCCTGACCTGCCCTGGTGCTCCGGGAACTCGTCGCCGGTGGGCCCTCTATGCAGTCGGCGCGCCGGGGACAGCGATGGCGTGGCTGAACAAAGACGCCCGCTGGGTCGCGGCCTGGCGCGTAAGGTCACGGAGCATGACGCCCAAGCCTGACCCACTCACCCAGCAGCAGGGATTCGCCCTCCTTTTCGAGCAAGAGTCGGCACGGCAATTGCTGGCTCACGGAGTCCATACACTGCAAGGCGCGCTGTACTTCTCGAAGGTGAGAGATGCCGTCCTGACCACCTTGTCGATCGGTGTCGAGAAGATGCTCAAGGTCGCGCTAGGGTTGCGCGCCCTCGACAATGCGGGCACGTGGCCCACCAAAGACGAGATGCGCGAAAGCTGGGGCCACAAGATCGACGCGATGGATGCTGAGCTCCGTAGCTATCTGCGCACGTGGGCTGCCGCCGAGGGCACGAACTACGTCGGAACGCTCATCGCGGCAGTAGATGATGACCCTGTGTGGCCAATTCTCGCGCGCACTCTCGACGCCTACGGACGTTCTGGGCGTTTCTACTACCTAGACACCTTGGGATCGCAGCCGCAGGAGTGGGAGTCGCCGTCGAGCATGTGGGACGAAGCGGAACGCGCGTGCATCGAGCATCATCCGGACCTGCGCGCAGGCGAGCGTGAGGTGGTCGGAACTGGCCCAATCGATGCGTTCGACGCTTACCTGCGGGACGTCCATGTCCGCCTAGCGGACTCAGTAGTTGGCTGGTGGCACATGGTCGTTCGAGCCGGGATGCACGGCGCGCTCGGTCCGCTCGGGAAGGCCTTCGGATCCGATTCTGGACCAGGGAATGCCCTCCCTCCCGTCACCTCACGGCGCATCGCCTGATAGCTGACACAGTCACATGAAGCGAGGGCTGGCGCTCCACCTGCCGCGTCAGGACCGGCGCCGGGTCGCGCTCGGCGATCACCCGATCACTCTCCCGAGAATCCCCTGGCCAAGCCGTGCTCGTCCAAGCGTGCCTGCCCTACGATGGTCCGCAGACCGGGAAACGGTCGCAGACTTCCGCTATGGGAGAGTCTGACCCCCGCGATGTGCGCAGGATTCGCTGTGACTGCCGTCGTCGCTCTAAGCATCGCAACCGTAGTCCAGGTGCTGACGAGTGAGTGGAGGCACAGGATGATCGATCGAATCACGACAGGTCTCGGACGTGTCGCGGACGCCATCACCATCTCAAGCGCACTAGGGGTCAGCACTGCCCGAACGCTGAGTGACTCGTGAGCTGCTTCCCCCGGGGTCTAGGCCCCCACCACGGGAGTTTGAGCGGGTTCCCCGGCGGTGACCCCCGAGCGATCGGGTGGAAGCCCGCTTCCGACCACCGAGACTGGTCGAGATGGTGCTCGCAGGGGTACCAGCCCGACAAGTACAGGTCTGCGTGCGGTGTCTATGTGATGTTTCGACTCTCAGGCACCCGGCATAATTGCAGGTCGGAGACCTAAATGCGGACGAGCCGGTCTGTACGCCGGGTTCTGTTCCCGCGCCCGGTTACCCGAGCGCGGGCGACGGTCATCCATCTAGGCCCTGCGTTGCCGCAGGGCTCGAGCGGTCTACCCGGGAGCATCGGGCGGGCAACCCTCGAACGCTCCCTGTCTGACCTTGCTCCAGGTGGGGTTTACCGAGCCACGACCGTCACCGGCCGCGCTGGTGGTCTCTTACACCACCGTTTCACCCTTACCGCCGCCGGTCGCCCGGCGACGGCGGTCTGTTTTCTGTGGCACTGTCCCGCGGGTCACCCCGGGTGGCCGTTAGCCACCACCTTGCCCTTCGGAGCCCGGACGTTCCTCGGCGACGGCACCCGAGGGCACCGCCGACGCGACCGTCCGACCGACTCGTCCGCGTGGCACAGTCTATGCGCGCTCGAGCCGGTCGGACGCCCACGTCGGTACGGTCACACGTCGACCTTGTAGCTCAGGGACAGCTCGTCGCCCGACCGGCCGCGGATGCCCCAGCTCTCGGCGGGCGACTCGATCACGACGAGCTCGACGTCGTCGGCCG
The DNA here is from genome assembly GCF_042726645.1 of Isoptericola sp. NPDC060257. Taxonomy (NCBI): domain Bacteria; kingdom Bacillati; phylum Actinomycetota; class Actinomycetes; order Micrococcales; family Promicromonosporaceae; genus Isoptericola; species Isoptericola sp. NPDC060257. The sequence goes on along the minus strand of NZ_JBHXAW010000006.1, from coordinate 28,746 downwards.
CGACACCCAGGGCGGGCGCGACGTCGTCGTAGACGCGCCGGATCAGCTCGCGCTTGGCCTCGCGCGTACGGCCGGTGAAGGCGACGATCTCGATCATCAGGTAGTCGTCGGAGCGCGGGGCGACGAGGTCGCCGTCGTCGAGCAGCAGGAACCGGTGGAACCGCTTGTCCTCGGGGATCCGCCAGGCCCCGACCAGCGCCGCGTGCAGCGCGTCGGAGACCTCCGCGCGCCGCTGACCCCACACCCGTCGGTTGCCGTAGATCTTCACCTGGACCATGCCCGACGACGCTAGCGGTGACCGACGGCACTGTCACCGGGGGTCCGCGCGTCGAGACCCGACCGTAGGGTGTCCGGGTGCTGATCTGCCTCCCGCCCTCCGAGGGCAAGACGCCCGCGCCCGACGGCGCCTCCCCCGTCGACCTCGCCGGGCTCACGGGGGCCGAGCCGCTCACCGGGCAGCGGCTGGACGTGCTCGACGCGCTCGCCGCGGCGAGCGCGAGGCCGGACGCGACCGAGGTGCTCGGCGTCGGCGCGTCGCTCGACGCCGAGGTCGCCCGCAACACCGAGCTCAGGGCCGCGCCGACGGCGCCCGCCGCCCGCGTCTACACCGGCGTCCTCTACGCCGCGGCCGGCCTCGCAGACCTTCCCGACGCCGCGGCCCGCCGCGCCGCCGACGACGTCCGCGTCTTCTCGGGCCTGTGGGGCGCCGTCTCCCCCGCCGACCGCATCCCCGCGTACCGCCTGTCCATGGGCGTCGACCTGCCCGGCGTCGGCAAGCTCGCCACCGCGTGGCGGCCGCACCTGTCCGCGGCCCTCGACGCCCGCGCCGCGGGCGACGTCGTCGTCGACTGCCGCTCCGCCGCGTACCTCGCCGCATGGAAGCCCGCCACCACGGGCGACGCGGCCGCGGACTGGGTGACCGTCCGCGTCGTGCGGGAGACGGACGGGAAGCGGGCCGTCGTCTCGCACAACGCCAAGCACACGCGCGGCGTGCTCACGGGCCACCTGCTGCGCCGCTCCGGCGCCGCGCCGACCACCGCCGCCGAGCTGCTCGACGCCGCCCGCGAGCTCGACGGCGAGGTCATCGGCACGGAGGTCGGGACGGGCCTGTCGTACCGGATGATCGAGGCGACGTTGCACGACGCCGCCACCCGCCGCGGACCGCGCACCCTCGAGGTCGTCATCGCCTGACGGGCGGGACGCCGCACACCCGGCGCACACTTGCCGCATGGCCTACGACGAGGTGCTCGCCGCCCGCGTCCGCGACGTCGTCGCCGAGCGCGCCGACGTCGTCGAGCGGCGGATGTTCGGCGGCGTCGCCTTCATGGTGAACACCCACATGGCCGTCGGCGTGGGCGGCGACGAGCTCATGGTGCACGTCGGCACGGACGGCTACGACGCCGCGCTGGCGGACGGCGGGCACGAGCTGCGCATGGGCGAGCGCGTCATGCGCGGCATGGTCGGGGCACCGGCGTCGGTCACCTCCGACGACGACGCGCTGCACGCGTGGGTGGCCCGCGGCGTCGACCTCGCGCTCGCGCTGCCGCCCAAGCCGCCGAAGCGCTAGCCGTCAGACGTCGGTCGGGAAGCCCGCTGCGGTGACCTCCGCGAGCGCGGGCTCGCCGTCGTCCCCGAGTCCGAAGCGCAGCACGGTCAGCGAGCAGGGCGGCACGCGCAGCAGCCGCCACGACGACGCCGGCGCCTCGAGCGACCGCCCGGCCAGGGCGCGGATCGTCACGGTGTGCGCGACGACGACGCTCGCCGCGCCCGGCTCCGTCGCGGCGACGACGTCCCGCAGCCCGGCCCATGCCCGCTCGCCCACGTCGGCGTACGACTCGCCGCCGGGCGCCCGGTCGGTGCCCGTCGTCGACCAGGCGGCGAACTCGTCAGGCCAGCCGTCGGCGATCGCGTCGGGCGTGAGGCCCTCCCAGTCGCCGAACACGCACTCGGCGAACCTGTCGTCCGGGCGCACGTGCTGGCCGGTGCGGCGCCCGACCGCCGCCGCGGTCTCGAGCGTGCGCACCAGGGGCGAGGCGACGAGGGTGCCGGCGCGCGGCAGGTCCGGCCACAGGTCCTTGCCGAGCCGGAAGACCGCGTCCGCGGCGCGGGCCGCCTGGACGCGACCCCGCGAGGTCAGCGGCGGCCCCGGGACGCCGCCGCCCGAGTAGGCGCGCGCCTCGGTCAGCTCGGTCACGCCGTGCCGCACGAGCACGACGGTGCGCAGGCCCGCCCCGGCCGCCGGGCTCGCTCCGGACGGTCGGGCCATCAGGCCGCGGCGCCGTCGTCCGCCAGGCGCACGAGGATGCGGCCGCACTCCTCGCAGCGCACGACCTGCTCGGGCGCCGCCGCCTTCGCGGCGGCGAGGTCACGCGGGTTGAGGTCGAGGCGGCAGCCCTCGCACCGGCCCCCGCGCAGCGCCGCGGCGCCGACGCCGCCGAGCTGAGCGCGCAGCTTGTCGTACAGGGCGAGCAGGCCGGCGTCGAGCCCGGCCGCGGTCGCCTCGCGCTCCGCCTTGACCTTCGACCCGGTCGCGTTGATCTCGGCCCAGGCCTCGTCGCGCTCGGCGGTGGCCTTCGCCTTCGCCGCCTCGAGCTCGGCGTGCGCCGACTCCACCTCGGCCAGCGAGCCCTGGTGCGCCTCCAGGCGCTCCATGACCTCGATCTCCGCGTCCTCGAGCACCGACTGGCGGCGGGCGAGCGACTCGAGCTCGCTCACCAGGGCCTGGGAGTCCTTCGCCGACAGTGCACCGGAGTCGAGCTTCTGCTGGTCCCGCTCGGCGCGCGTGCGCACCTGGGCGACGTCGGACTCCGCCTTGGCGAGCTCGCGCTCCAGGTCGGCCACGGCCGTGCGCGAGTCGACGAGCGAGGTGTGCAGGTCGCCGATGCGGCCGTCGAGCTCCGCGATGGTCGCCAGCGCCGGATGGTTGCGGCGCTGGTGGACGAGCTGCTGCAGCCGGGTGTCGAGGGCCTGGACCTCGAGCAGTCGGCGCTGGTCCTCGGGGGGTGCAGTGGCCACGGGCGGGTCCTCTCGCAGTGATTCAGCTGGTGGGGCGGTCGGTCTCGCGCACGGTGCTCGCCACCCGCGCGGTCCACGGGTCGGTGCCGATCGTGCTCACCCTCGTGGTCACCGTACCTTCTCCGGAACCGTCCCCGGTCCCCCCTCCGGCCCGCTCTCCGAGCCGCGCGACGACGTCCTCGGCGACGTACGCGAGCCACGGCCACTCGCTCGCGAAGTGGGCCACGTCCACGAGGAACGGCGTCGCCGCGGCGTCGGCCCCCGCCTCGAAGTCCGCCCGCTCCCGCAGCTCCGAGGCGGGGTGGTGGCGCAGGTCGGCGGTCACGTACACGTCGACGGCGGCCGCGCGGACGGCGTCGAACAGCGAGTCCCCCGAGCCGCCCACGACGGCGGCGGTCGCGACCCGCGCGTCGAGGTCGCCGGCGACGCGCACGCCCTGCGCCGTCGCCGGCAGCACGGCCGCGACGCGCTCGGCGAACACGCCCAGCGTCGTCGGCGCGGCGAGCCGGCCGACCCGCCCGATCCCGCAGACCGCGCCGGAATCCACGCCGTCGCCGTCGTCCCCCACGACGAGCGGGCTCCGGTCCGTGATGCCGACGAGGTCGGCGAGCGCGTCCGCGACTCCGCGCGGGGCGGCGTCGGCGTTCGTGTGCGCGACGTACAGGCCGCAGCCCGCGCGCATGAGCCGGTGCACGACGTCGCCCTTGAACGTCGTCGCCGCGACCGAGTGCACGGGCCGCAGGAACAGCGGGTGGTGCGTGACGAGCAGGTCCGCGCCCCAGGCGATCGCCTCGTCGACCACCGCGGCGACCGGGTCGACGGCGAACAGGATCTTGCGCACCGGCGCCGCGGGGTCGCCCACCACCAGGCCGACGGCGTCCCAGCCCTCCGCCGTCGACGGCGGGTAGAGGTCCTCGAGGGCGGCGACGACGTCGTGCAGCCTCGGGGGGTTCGCGAGGATGCGCGGTGCTGTGGGGTCTCCGGTGCCGGTGGTCATGGCCCGACCCTAAAGCCGGGGCAGGTCACTTGGCGTCGGCGTAGGAGTCGACCGCCGCGACGGTGAGCGGGAAGTCGACCGGGAAGTCCCCGAACAGCAGTCGGCCCGCCTCCTCGGCGGCCGCGCGCACCTCGGCGGCCACCACGTCGGCGAGCTCGCGCGGTGCGTGCACCACCACCTCGTCGTGCAGGAAGAACGCGAGGTGCGGGCGGTCGGCGAACGGGGCGGGCGCCAGGCCCGCACGCACGCCGTCCGCGACCCCGAGCGCCCAGAGCCGGCGGCGTATCGACGCGAGCCAACACAGCGCCCACTCCGCCGCGGTGCCCTGCACCACGAAGTTGCGGGTGAACCGGCCCCACGACCGGGTGGCGGACCGGGCGCGCGCCGCGGCATCAGCCCCCGCGTCGTCGGCGAACGCGCCCGCCTGCGCCTCGTCCCACGCGGAGCCCGGGGCCGGGGACGACCGGCCGAGCCACGTCGTCACCACGCCACCGCGCTCCCCCGTGCGCGCGGCCTCCTCCACCAGCGCGATCGCCCGCGGGTACTCCCGTCCCAGCCGCGGCAGCACCTGCGCGCTCGCCCCGGTGGTGCCGCCGTACATCGCGCCGAGCATGCCCACCTTGGCCAGCTCCCGGGTGGGCACGGCCCCGGACGCGACGATGCCGGCGTAGAGGTCGCCGGCGCGACCCGCCGTCGCCATGGCCTCGTCGCCGGCCATGCCCGCCAGGACGCGCGGCTCGAGCTGCGCGACGTCCGCCACGACGAGGCTCCAGCCCGGGTCGGCGACCACCGCCCGGCGCACGCCCTTCGGCAGCTGCAGCGCCCCGCCGCCGGTGGACGCCCAGCGGCCGGTCACCACGCCGCCCACCACGTACTCGGTGCGGAACCGGCCGTCGGTCACCCACTCGTCGAGCCAGTGCCAGCCGTTGGCCGTGAGCAGGCGGTAGAGGTTCTTGTACTCCAGCAGCGGCGCGACGACGGGGTGGTCGAGCTTCTCCAGCTCCCACTTGCGCAGGCTGCGCGTCCCGACGCCGGCGTACTGCATCGCCTTGAGCAGGTCGGGGTGCGAGTCGGGGTTGAGCGACGGCGGAGCGTCGAGGGCCGTGCGGATCTGTCGCGCGAGCTCCTCGAGCCGCGCGGGACGCTGCCCCTCGGGCGGCCGGGGGCCGAGCGCCTCGGTGAGGATCGAGTCGTGCACGTCCGCGCGCCACGGCAGCCCGGCGTGGTGCATCTCGGCAGCGACCAGCGCGCCCGCCGACTCGCCCGCCGCGAGCAGCCGCAGGCGCCCCGGCGCCGACGAGCCGCGCACCGCGTCCTCCTGCCGCCGCAGCTCCGCCACCGGGTCGACCGCCCCGGCGGCCTGCGGGGCCGGGGCCGACGGCGCGGGCGCGGCGAGGTCGAAGAGCGCCTCGCCCTGCGGCACACGGCGGGCGCCCACCGGCGGCGCCGCGCCCGCCGGCGTCGGGGGCATCGCGTCCCACGCGCCGACGGTCGCCGTCGCGAGCTCCGAGCCCCCGGCGGCCGTGGAGTGCCGCAGGATGCGGTGCACGAGCCGCAGGTCGTGCGACCGCTCCACGCGGACGCCCGCCCGGAGCAGGCCGAGGTACCAGCGGTTCGTGTCGTCCCAGGTCCAGCGCGGCACGACCGCACCGCCGCGCGCCTCGCCCTCCGCATCCGCCACGAGCGCGGGGAGGTCCGCGGCGGGCACGGCGCGCTGCGTACCGTCGTGCACGCGGACCGTGCCGCCGGGCTCTCGGGTCAGGACGACGTGCACGCCGCCATCCTGCCGTGCGCCACCGACGCACGATCGACGCGCCGTCGACGCGCCGCAGCCGCGCCGCTCGCCGCGCGACGAGACCGCCGATGTGGTGCGCTGGCCGGGGTCGGCGCACCCGGCCACCCATCCGCGCGCGAGGAGGACCGCATGACGACCGAGCAGCCTGTCGAACCCGTCGAGACCGTCGACGTCGTGGTGATCGGCACCGGCCCGGGCGGGGAGGACGCGACCGGCCGGCTGGCCCGCGCGGGGCTCGACGTCGTGGCCGTCGAGGCGCGCCTCGTCGGCGGCGAGTGCCCGTACTTCGGCTGCATCCCGACCAAGATGATGGTGCGCGCGTCGGACGCGCTCGCCGAGGCCCGCCGCGCGGGCACGCTGGCCGGGCGGGTCGACGTCGCGCCGGACTGGGCGCCCGTCGCGGCGCGCGTGCGCGACGAGGCGACCGCCGACTGGGACGACACCGCGGCCGTCGAGCGCCTGGAGAAGGCGGGCGCCCGCGTGGTGCGCGGCCGCGGCCGCCTGGTGGGCCCGGGCGAGGTCGCCGTGGCGACCGCCGACGGCGAGCGCCGCTTCCGCGCGACGCGCGGCGTCCTGCTCAACCCCGGCACGGAGCCGGCGGTGCCGCCGGTCGACGGCTTGGCCGACACCCCCTACTGGACCAACCGCGACGCCGTGCGCGCCACCGAGGCGCCGGCGTCGCTCACCGTGCTGGGCGGCGGCGCCATCGGCTGCGAGCTGGCGCAGGTCTTCGCGCGGTTCGGCACGGCCGTCGAGGTGGTGGAGGCGGGCCCGCGCCTGCTGGCCCCCGACGAGCCGGAGGCGAGCGCGCTCCTCGCCGGCCGCTTCGCCGCGGAGGGCATCGGCGTGCGCACGGACGCGAAGGTCGTGTCCGTCTCGCACGACGGCGGCGGGTTCACCCTGACCCTCGGCGACGGCACGCAGCTGGTCTCCGAGCGGCTGCTGGTCGCCGCGGGCCGGCGCACCGACCTGAAGGCGCTCGGCGTCGCGACCGTCGGCATCGACGACACGGGCCGCACGATCCCCGTCGACGACCGGCTGCGCGCGGCGGACGGCGTCTGGGTGATCGGGGACGTCACGGGCAAGGGGGCGTTCACCCACGTGTCGATGTACCAGGCGCGCATCGCTGTCGCGGACATCCTCGCGAGCGGGGGCCGCGGAGACCGCGACGACGACGAGCGGGCCGACTACCGCGCCGTCCCGCACGTCACGTTCACCGACCCGGAGATCGGCGGGGTCGGGCTCACCGAGGCCGCCGCCCGCGACTCCGGGCTGACGGTGCGCACCGGCCTCACCGACCTCGCGGCGTCGTCGCGCGGGTTCGTGCACGGGCCCGGCAACGAGGGCCTGATCAAGCTGGTCGAGGACGCGGACGCCGGCGTGCTCGTCGGCGCGACGGCGGCCGGGCCGGCCGGCGGCGAGATCCTCGCCGTCCTCACGCTCGCCGTGCAGGCGCGGGTGCCGGTCAGCGAGCTGCGGCACCTGATCTACGCCTACCCCACGTTCCACCGCGCGATCGAGAGTGCGCTGGCGGACCTCCAGGAGGCGTGACCGGGCACACTGCAGCACGCGTGACCACCACTTATCCTGTGATCGCCCATGACTGAAATGACCGAGTTCGCCGCCCCGACGCCCTCCCGCCCAGGCTCCCGCCTCGACGCCCCGCACTCGCCGAGGTGCCCGGCATGACGCCGAAGGACCCGGCCGAGGAGGCGGCGGGCGGGCACGTCGTGCTCGGCGGGAAGTACGTGCTCGGGGACATCCTCGGCACGGGTGGCACGTACACCGTCTACGAGGCCTCGCGCCTGCCCGGTGAGTCCGACGTGGCAGCCGACGAAACCGGGGACGAGACCCCGCTCCTCGTCAAGGTGCTCCACCCGCACCTGGTCGACGACGAGGCGGCGCGCGCCAGCCTCGCCCGCGAGGTCGCGGCGTCGGACCTGATGGACCATCCGGGCGTCTCGAAGGTCCTCGACACCGGGGAGGACGAGGTCGCGGGCGCGACCGTGCCCTGGCTCCTCATGCGACGCCTGCCAGGGACTCCCCTGTCGGAGCTGGCGGCCCGCGACGGCCTGCCGTGGCCGGAGGCGCTCACCGTGGTCGCCGGGCTCCTGGAGGGCCTCGCCGCCGTGCACGAGGCCGGGCTGGTGCACCGCGACGTCGGCCCGCGCAACGTGGTGGTCGACCGGCACGACGACGGCAGCATGACCGTCGGCCTGCTGGACCTGGGCCTCACCGCGCCCGGCGGAGGTGACGGCGACGGCGAGCACGTCGCCGGCTCGGCGTCGTACATGTCCCCCGAGCAGGCGCAGGGCAGGCCGCTCGACGGCCGCAGCGACCTGTACTCGGTCGGGGCGCTCGCCTACTTCGCGCTCACGGGCCACCCCCCGTACGAGCGCGCCCGGCCGGGCGACGTCCTGCTCGCCCACGTCGGGGCGCCCGTGCCCGCGCCGTCCGCCCGCCGCGCCGCCGTGCCGTCCGCCGTGGACCGGTTCGTGGCCCGCGCGATGGCGAAGAGCCCGGCCCGGCGGTTCCCGACCGCGGGCGCGATGGGCCAGACCGTCGCCACGCTGCTCGGCGGCGCGCCGCCGGCGTGGGCCGCCCCCGCCACGGCGGGGCCGGAGAGCCCCGACGGCGACCAGACCATGACGATGGGCCAGATCGCCGCCCAGGACCCGCACCGGACCGCGGCGATCGGAGCCGCCGGCCTCGCCGCCGCCGCGGCGGCGGGCGCCGAGGCCGAGCTCCAGCGCACCCGGATGCTCGGTGCCGTCGAGGCGACCGAGGCCGAGGCCGTGACACCGGACGACGGGGCTCCGACGGAGCCCCTCGCGACCTCGGGCGACGAGCCGACCGAGGTGCTGGGCGGCCCGCCGCCCGAGCCGCCCGCAGACACCCCCGTCGGCGGGGTGCCCGCAGCCGAGGAGCCCGAGCCGTCCCGCCGTCGGCGGATCCTCCTGATCGTCCTGGCCGCGGTGCTGGTGGCCGCCCTCGGCGCGGGCGCCTTCTGGTTCTTCCGCGACACCGACGGCAGCGGCCCGGTCGCCCCGGTCACCCACAGCCCGTCACCGTCGTCCACCCCGTCGCCGACGCGCAGCACGACCGCTCCCACGACGCAGGCCCCGGCCCAGCCGACGTCGCGCCCCGAACGGACCTCGACACCCACCCCGACCAGCACGTCCACGCCCACCGAGACGCCGTCGGAGACTCCGACGCCGACCGAGACGCCCACGTCGACGCCCACGCCGACCGACGAGCCCACCTCGACGCCCACGCCGACGGACGAGCCGACGGACGACCCCACGCCCACCGAGCAGCCGACCGAGCCGGAGCCGGACCCCACCGACGAGGAGACCACGCCGCCGGAGGAGCCCACCGACGGTCCCGTCGACAACGCCGGCGGGTCGACGTCGAAACCGACGCCCTGACCTGCCGGCTCCCGGACGCCATGACTCCCGGACGCCATGACTCCCGGACGCCATGACTCCCGGACTCCCAGGAACCGCATAGGCCCGCGATCGTCGCGTCCCAGGTGCGCTCCCTAGCCTCCGGATCACGCGCTGCCTGCCTGGCGGCACCGATCCAGGGAGTCGAGGGTGTTGCTCCAGCGCTCACGGTCGTCCGTGACCTCACCGTCGTCGGGGGTCCCCGACGACCCGCCGGCCCGCCGCGGTCGCGTGGCCCTGCGGCTGCGCGGGCGCCGCCCCGGGCGCCGCGCGATCCTGCTCGGCGCGGTCGCCGTCGTCGTGGTGGCCGCGCTCGTCGTCTGGCTCGCGGTGCTGCGGCCCCGCGCCGCCGCCCCCGACGCGGCGGCCGCCACCCGGACCACCACCGCGCAGGCGAGCACCGCGACGTTCGAGGACTCCGTCACCACCACCGGCACGCTGACGCCAGCCGTACAGGAGGACGTCTCCTTCGCGGCGTCGGGCACGGTGCAGCGCGTCGAGGTCGCCGAGGGCGACACCGTGGCGAAGGGCCAGACGCTCGCGACGATCGACACGCTGCAGCTCGACGCCGCGCTCGCGCAGGCCGAGGCCGACCTGGCCCAGGCCGAGGCGGACCTCGCTGACGCGCAGGACGCCGACGACGGGTCGGACGCCGCCGAGGCCACGGTCGAGGCGCGCGAGAGCGCGGTCGCCGTCGCGCAGCAGTCGGCCGACGACGCCGAGGACGCGATGTCGGACGCCACGCTCCGGGCCCCTGCGGCGGGCCTCGTCACGTCCGTCGGGGTCGCGGTGGGCGACACGGTCGGCTCCACCTCCAGCAGCGGCTCGGCCTCCGGCGAGGGCGGGAGCGGCGCGATGCCGGGCGCCTCCGGCTCCTCGGGCGGGTCCGGGAGCTCGGGCTCCTCGGACACCGCGGACAGCGCCGCGTTCACGATCGTCGGCACCGACGCGTGGACGGTCGACGTCAGCGTGGGCGAGGCCGACGTCGCGTCGATCGCGACGGGCGACCAGGTCGAGATGACCTCCGACGACCTGTCGGACACCGTCTTCGGCACCGTGAGCCAGATCGGCAGGCTCCCGTCGACGTCGCAGGGCGCCGTGGCGTACCCCGTCACGGTGACCGTGACCGGCGACCCCGAGGGACTGCACGACGGCGTGAGCGTGGATGTCTCCGTCGTCACCGAGCGCCGCAGCGACGTGCTGTCCGTCCCCGCGGCCGCCGTGACGACGGGCGACGACGGGTCGTCGACCGTGACGCTGGTCGCCGACGACGGCTCCACCACCGAGCAGGCGGTGGAGACGGGCGAGACGTCCGGCCAGCTGGTCGAGATCACCTCGGGACTGTCCGAGGGCGACACCGTGCAGTACACGACGTTCACCCCCGGCGCCGGGCGCGGTCAGGGCACCGGGCAGGGCGGCGGGCAGGGCGACCTGCCGGAGGGCTTCGACCCGTCCCAGATGGGCGGCGGCGGCCAAGGAGGTCCCCCCGAGGGCTTCGACCCGTCCCAGCTGCGCGGCGGCCAGGGCGGGAACTCGTGACCGCGCCGACCGCCGTCGGCGCCGAGGTCCTGAGCCCGACGTCCGACGCGGTGATCGACCTCCGGGACGCGCGCAAGACGTACCGCACGGGCGACCTGGAGTTCGAGGCGCTGCGCGGCGTCGACCTGCGGATCGAGCGCGGCGAGTACGTGGCGATCGTCGGGCCGTCGGGCTCCGGCAAGTCCACGCTCATGAACGTGCTGGGCTGTCTCGACTCGCTCACGTCCGGCAGCTACCGGATCGCGGGCGACGACGTGGACGACATGGACGAGACCGACCTCGCGAGCGTGCGCAACGAGCAGATCGGCTTCGTGTTCCAGCAGTTCAACCTGCTGCCCTCCCTGTCGGCGCTGCGGAACGTCGAGCTGCCGCTCGTCTACCGCGGAGTCGCCCCGGCGGAGCGGCGCGCACGGGCCGTGCAGGCGCTGGAGCGCGTCGGCCTCGGCGACCGCACCGCGAACCGCCCCGGCCAGCTCTCGGGCGGCCAGCAGCAGCGCGTCGCGGTCGCACGGGCGCTGGTCGGCGAGCCCGCGCTGGTCCTCGCGGACGAGCCGACGGGCAACCTCGACTCGCGCTCCACGGCCGACGTGCTCGACCTGTTCGACGCCCTGCACGCCCACGGCCGCACCATCGTGCTCATCACGCACGAGCACGAGGTGGCCGAGCGGTCCCGCCGCGTGGTGCGGGTGCTCGACGGGCTGATCACCTCCGACGCCCCGAGCGGCCGGGCGGTGGCGTCATGAGCTGGGCGGAGACCCTCTCCACCGCGTGGCACGCGATCCGCGCGCACACGATGCGGTCGCTCCTGACGGTGCTCGGCATCCTCATCGGCATCGCCGCGGTCATCCTCACGGTCGGCCTCGGCCTGGGCACCCAGAAGGACGTGTCCGAGGACATCAGCTCGCTCGGGTCGAACCTGCTCATCGTCACGCCCGGGTCGTCCACGGACTCGTCCGGGGCGCGCGGCGGCTTCGGCTCCGCGTCCACGCTGACGACGGCGGACGCGGAGGCCCTCGGCTCCGACGTCGCCGTGCCGGACGTCGCCGCGGTCACCGCGGAGAAGGAGTCGTCGCAGTCCCTCGAGGCGGGCGACGCCAACTGGACCACGACCGTCACCGGCGTCACCGGCGACTGGCTGGACGTGCGCTCACGCGAGCTCGCGTCGGGCGAGTTCGTCGACGACGGCTCGACGGACGAGGTCGTCCTCGGCCCCGAGACGGCGACCGAGCTGTTCGGCTCCACCCGCGTCGTCGGGCGCACGGTGAGCATCGCCGGGACGACGTTCGACGTCGTCGGCGTGCTCGAGGCGGCCGGGTCGAGCGCGTCGACCGACCTCGACGACACCGCCGTCGTGTCGATGACGGCGATGACGTCCGGCATCACGGGCGGCGCCGACACGTCGGTCAGCACCATCTACCTCAAGGCGACCGACACCGACGCGATCTCCGCCGCGTACCAGGAGGCGCAGTCGCTGCTCCTCGCGCTGCACGGCGCGACCGGCGCGGACGCCGCCGACTTCACGATCGACTCGCAGGACTCGCTCGTGTCCACGGCGACGTCGGTCTACCGCACCCTCACCGTGCTGCTGGCCGGCGTGGCGGGGCTGTCCCTGCTGGTCGGAGGCATCGGCGTCATGAACATCATGCTCGTGTCCGTCACCGAGCGGACACGGGAGATCGGGCTGCGCAAGGCGCTCGGCGCACCTCCCGGCGCGATCCGGCGGCAGTTCCTCACCGAGGCGTCGATCCTCGGCGTCACCGGCGGGCTCGTCGGCGCCGGCCTGGGCGTCCTCGCCGCCCTCACCCTGCCCGCGGTGCTCGGCTCGTCGATCGTCGTGTCGCCCGTCGCGGTGGCGGGCTCGCTCGCCGTCGCGCTCGCCATCGGGCTGGTGTTCGGCGTCTACCCCGCCGTCCGCGCCGCCCGCCTCGCCCCGATCGACGCGCTGCGCAGCGAATGACCGCGCCCGCACCCCACCACGGATCCGTCCCCCACGTCCCGGAGACCTCGATGACCCCCCACCCCTCCCTTCCCTCTGTCAGCCTTCCCCTCGTCACCGGCTCCGCACGCCGCCCGCGGGCCGTGCTCCTCGGCGTCGCCGCCGTCGGCCTCGCGCTCGCGCTCGCCGGGTGCTCGTCCTCGGACGCCGCCACCTCCGACGGCACGGGCGCGGCCGACGGCCAGGCGAAGGGCCAGGCCGCACCCGACGGCGGAGGCGCCGGGGGCGGCGGCCGCGCCCCGGGCGTCTCGGGCGAGGTCGCAGCGGTCGACGGCACGACGGCGCAGGTCCAGGGTTCCGACTCCCAGACCGCCGTCACCTGGACCGACGACACCACGATCACGGTCACCGTCGACGGCACGCTCGACGACGTCGCGGTGGGCTCGTGCGTGGTCGCCACGACGGGCGGCGCGCCCGGCGACGACGCCGCGTCCGTCGACGAGGACGCGGCTGCGGCGACGGTCGCGGTGAGCGAGCCGACCGACGACGAGTGCGCCGGCGGGTTCGGCGGCGGCTTCCCCGGCGGCGGGGACGGGCAGCGACCGGAGGGCGCACCCTCGGCCATGCCCTCCGGCATGCCGACCGACATGCCGTCAGGGATACCCACCGACATGCCGTCCGGCGGCCCCGGCGGGGGCAGGGGCGGCTTCGGCGGCCTCACCTCCGGGAAGGTCACGGCGGTCGACGGGTCCACCGTCACGGTGAGCGCCACGTCGTCCGACGGCGAGTCGGCCGAGGAGACCGTCACGGTCGACGACGCCACCAGCTACACCGTGCAGCAGGACGGCGCCGCCGACGACATCGTCGTCGGGCAGTGCGTCACGGCGCAGGGCGAGGAGGACGACGGCGGCGCGGTGACCGCGACGAGCCTCGCCGTCTCGTCCCCCGGCGACGACGGCTGCTCCACCGGGTTCGGCGGCCGCGGCGGTTCCCCCGGTGGCGCGGGCCCCGGGCAGGACGGCGGTCAGGGCGACGGGCAGGACGGTGGCAGCGATGCGTGACGCCGCCCTCCGCCGGCGGCGGACCCGTCGCCGCCGGATCGTCGCGGCGGGCGTCGCGGTGGTCGTGCTGGGCGCCGGGGGCACGGCGTTCGCGCTGCGCCCGGCCGACGCCCGCTACCGCACCGTCGCCGCGACCACGGGCGACGTCGCGCAGCACGTCGCGGTCAGTGCGACCGTCGCGTCCGCGAGCCGCGCCGACACGACGTTCGGCACGTCCGGAACCGTCGCCGCGGTGAAGGTGTCAGCCGGCGACGAGGTCGAGGCGGGCGACACGCTCGTCACGCTCGACGCGGACGAGCTGCAGGACGCCGTCGACGACGCCAGCGAGACGCTGGCCGACGCGAAGCAGACGCTCGCCGACGACCTCGAGGCCCAGGCCGACGGGACGGGCGTCGCCTCCGGCGGCACCACGTCGACGGGCACCACCTCGACGGGCAGCGCCTCGACCGGCAGCGCGTCCGGAGCCGGTGACGTCCAGGCCAGCTCCGCGGCGTCCGGCACGACGTCGAGCACGTCGTCGGGGACGGCCTCGGTACGCCTCGTCAGTGCGGCGGCCACGACCACACCGACCGGGGCGGCAGCCACCGCTGGTCCCACCGACCTCGGGGAGGCCGTCGCGGACGCACGCGCCGCGCTCGCCACGGCCGAGACGTCCGTGCAGCGGGCGCAGGACGCGCTGCTCGCCGGGTACGAGTCCGTGGAGGACGCGCTGCTCGACGGCACGACGGCTCTGGGCGCCTCGGGCGACGCCGTGACCGCCGCGACCGGCGACGACGGCGCGTGCGCCGACGTCCTCGCCGCGGACGACACGGCGGACGACACGTCGGACGGGAAGGTCACGGACGACGACCTCACCGCCTGCGTGGACGCGATCGTCGCCGCGCAGGACGCCCTCGTCCAGACCGACACCGCCCAGCAGGCGACCGGAGAGGCAGAGGGCGCCCTCACCGACCTCGTGGCCGACCTGGACGACGCCGTGACGACGCTCGGCGCGAAGGCCGACGCGCTCGACGACGCCGTCCGGGCGCTCCAGGACGCCGACGCCTCCGACGGAGGCACGCGGGACGGCTCCGGCTCCGGCGACACTTCCTCCGGGCGGTCGCCCGAGGCGGGCTCGGGCGCTTCGGGATCGGGCGACGCACCGAGCGGCACCGGCGCGGGGGACGCGCCCTCGGGGTCCGCGCCCTCCGGCACCGCGGGCTCGGGGGCCGGCGACCTGCCGAGCGGCGTCGACGGCTCGGGCACAGGCGGCTCGGGCACAGCCGGCTCCGGTCCCTCCGACCTCGACGGAGCGTCGGGCACGGGTTCGGGCGCGCGCACCGGGTCCGGGGCCACGCCGGGCACGGTGACTGCCGAGCGCATCCTCGCGGACCGCGCCGCGGTCACGGTCGCGCAGAGCGGCGTCGACATCGCGACGGCGGCCGCCGCGGCGGGCACCCTGACGGCGCCCGTCTCCGGGACGGTCGCGCAGGTCGACGCCACGAAGGGCGCGAGCGTCAGCGCGGGCGACGCGGCCGTGACGATCCTCGGCGCCGGCGGCTACGTCCTGTCCACGACGCTCGACCTCGCCGAGGTCGGGTCGGTCGAGGTCGGCCAGTCCGTCACCGCGACGGTGCCCGCGACCGGCCGCGACTACACCGGCACGGTGAGCAGCGTGGGCGTCCTCGACTCCTCCGACACCTCGACCCCGGCGTACGCGGCGACGATCGCGCTCGACTCGTCCGACCACGACGCGCCCGACCACGACGCGCCCGACCACGACGCGTCGGCCGCGGCCGACCTGCCCGAGGGCGCGTCCGCGTCGGCGACGATCGAGGTCGCGACCGTGGACGACGTGCTCGTGGTCCCGACGTCGGCGGTGAGCGCCGACGGGTCCGCGCGGACCGTGCGCGTGCTCGACGGCGACACCGTCCGCACGGTCGACGTCACGACGGGAGCCGTCGGCCCGGAGCGCACCGAGATCACCGACGGTCTGGCCGCCGGCGACGAGGTCGTGCTCGCGGACCTGGACCAGCAGCTCGTGCAGGACGACGAGGAGGAGGGGTCGGGCGGGCTCAGCGGGCTCGGCGGCTCCGGCGAGCAGTCCGGTCCGCAGGGCGGGTTCCCGGCCGGCGGGTTCCCCGAGGGCTTCCAGCCGCCGTCAGGGGGCTCGCGCTGAGCGCGGGGCGGCGTCCGCCGTACACCCGCGCGGCAGGCGCACGGTGAACGTCGTCCCCGTCGGCCCCGTCGGCCTCTCGCCCGCCGTGGCGGACCGGACGTCGATCGTGCCGCTGTGCGCGGTCACGATCGCGTCGGCGATCGCGAGGCCCAGGCCGGTCGACCCGCCGGCCCGGTGCCGCGACGCGTCGCCGCGCGTGAAGCGGCGGAACAGCGCCGGGCGCAGGTCGGGGGCGATGCCGGGCCCGTCGTCGGTCACCTCGATCTCGACCGCGCCCGGGCGCTCGCGGAGCCGCACCGCCACGCGGCTGCCCGTCGGCGTGTGCGTGCGCGCGTTCGCCAGCAGGTTCGCCAGCACCTGGCGCAGGCTCGCCTCGTCACCGGTCACGACGAGCTCCTCGGCGCCTCCCCCACCGCCGTCGCCGTCGCCGTCGTCGTCACCGCACGGCAGCGCGAGCGCCCAGTTGTGCTCGGGGCTCGCGGCGTGCGCGTCCATCACGGCGTCGACCGCGAGCGCCGCCAGGTCGACGGGCGCACGGTCGAGCGGCCGGCCGGCGTCGAGCCGGGCCAGCAGCAGCAGGTCCTCGACGAGGCCGGACATGCGCACCGCCTCGGACTCGATCCGGTCGAGCGAGCGCGCGGTCCCGCCGCCGGGCTCGTCCGGGGCGCGGCGCACGAGCTCGGCATAGCCGCGGATGGTCGCGAGCGGCGTACGCAGCTCGTGGCTCGCGTCGGCGACGAACCGGCGCACCTGCTGCTCCGAGTCGTGCCGCGCCCGGAGGGACGTCTCGACGTTCTCCAGCATCCGGTTGAGCGCCGCGCCGACCTGACCCACCTCGATCCGCTCGTCGGTGAGCGGTGCCGGCACCCGGGGGATGCCGGCGACGGCGCCCTGGCCGAGCTCGAGCTCCGACACCCGGACCGCGGCCGCGGCGACGTCGTCCAGCGGGCGCAGCGAGCGGCGCACGAGCCACGCGCCGACACCGACCGCTGCCAGCAGGCCCGCGACGCCGAGCGCGGCCTGCACGAGGACGTACCCGCGCACGGTCGAGTCCACGGTCGCGGTGCTGGCGGCGACGACCGCGTCCTCGCCGTCGTCGCCGGTCCGGTGCACCGCCCGGAACGCGCCGAGGTCCGGCAGGTCGACGTCGTGCGCCCGGCCGTCCGCGGGCACCGCCCGGAGGGCGGCGACCTGGGCGTCGTCCAGGGTCGTGCGCTCCAGCGCGTCCGACACGTGGTCGGCGAGCTCCAGCTCGCCGTCCACGGAGCGCACGACGGCGCTGCCCGGGCCGAAGCCCGCGGGGAAGTCCGACGGGTCGTCGGCGGGGGCGGGCGGCAGGACGGCGTCCTGGCCGTTCGGGGCGTCCGAGCCGTCCGAGGCGTCGACGCCGGGAGGCCGTGGCCCGGGCCCCTCGACGAGCCGCCGGCTCGCCTGCTCCAGCCGCTGATCGGCCTGGGCCACGAGCTGGGAGCGCAGCACCGCCGTCGAGGCCGTCGCGAGGCCGACCGTCACGACGACGACCACCGCGGCGAGCACGAGCACGAGGCGGCGCCGCAGGGTGGTCGGCCTCGGCGCCACGGGCCACCGTCCGGCCCCCGAGCGACGGTCACGCACGGGCACCGCGCTCCGTCGTGGAGGCGGCCGGCTTGAGGACGTAGCCCACCCCGCGCAGCGTGTGGATCGTCGGCTCGCGGCCCTTGTCGATCTTGCGCCGCAGGTAGGAGACGTACAGCTCGACGATGCTCGACTGGCCGCCGAAGTCGTAGTTCCACACGCGGTCGAGGATCTGGGCCTTCGACAGCACGCGGCGCGGGTTGCGCATGAAGAACCGCAGCAGCTCGAACTCCGTCACCGTCAGATGGATGTCCTCCCCCGCCCGGCGCACCTCGTGCGCGTCCTCGTCGAGCTCCAGGTCGCCGACGACGAGCACGCCGTCCTCGGACCGCGTCACCGCGCCCGCGCGCCGCAGCAGGCCGCGCGCGCGGGCGACGACCTCCTCGAGGCTGAACGGCTTCGTCACGTAGTCGTCGCCCCCGACGGTGAGGCCGGCGACCCGGTCCTCGACGGCGTCGCGCGCGGTGAGGAACAGCACCGGCATCCGCGCGCCCTGGGCCCGAAGCCGCCGCAGCACGGTGAACCCGTCCATGTCCGGGAGCATCACGTCGAGCACGACCAGGTCCGGGACCATCTCGCGCGCCAGCCGGAGCGCCGACCCCCCGTCGGGCGCGGCGGCGACCTCCATCCCCTCGAGGCGGAGGGCGGACGTGAGGAGCTCGGCGAGGTTGAGCTCGTCGTCCACCACGAGGGCGCGGACGGACGACCCGTCCGGCCGGGTGAGGGGCGGCAGGTCCGCACGCCCGGCGGGCGCGGACGGGGACACGAAGGGCGACGACATGGGCGCCAGCCTGCGGCACCCACCCCCGCGCTCCCTGTGCCGAACCTGTGAGACCGCTATGTCTTCGCCCGCGACCCCACCGATCTCAGCGGCTGCATAAGTTGCCCCGACAGTCTGCAGGCTCCCGGTTGTTCACCTGCCGGACGGCTCGTGTTCACCCATGACGCCGGCCCGGCACCGACGAGAGGAGCGTCCCGTGCGACGTCGGTCCCGACGTACCGAACCCCGTGCGACACCGAGCGACACCGAGCCGGACCGCCCGGGCCTCCCGGCGGGGTCCGCGAGCTCGGCGCGCACCGCCACCGCGAGCCGGCTGCACGCGTTCAACCGGTTCGAGATCAAGTACCTCGTCCCGCAGGACCAGGCCGACGAGCTCCGCGCCGAGCTGCGCCGGCACATGGACGACGACGCGTACTCCGGCGACCGGGGCTACCCGATCACCAGCGTCTACTACGACACCGCCCGGCTGAAGTTCTACTGGGAGAAGATCGAGGGTCTGAAGTTCCGGCGCAAGCTGCGCGTGCGGCACTACGGCACGGCGGACGACCTGACCCCGGAGTCGACGGTCTTCGTCGAGATCAAGCAGCGCGTCAACCGCGTCACGCAGAAGCGCCGCGTCGTGCTGCCCTACCGGGACGCGCTGCGACTCTGCTCGCCGGAGGGCTACGAGCCCGAGGGCGAGGTCGGTACTCGCGAGCGGGCGTTCCTCGACGAGGTGTCGACCCTGGTCGGCGAGCTCGACCTGCGCCCGACGGTGACCACCGGGTACCACCGCGAGGCGTGGGTGGGTCGCGAGGCCGACCTCGGCCTGCGCGTCACGCTCGACCACCGCCTGCGCGGGCGGGACCGCGACTTCCACCTCGCGTCCGAGGCCCCCAACCGCCTCGTGCTCCCCGCCCGCCTCTCCGTCCTCGAGGTCAAGGCCGACGAGCGCGTGCCCGCCTGGGTCACCGACCTCACCGCGCGGATGAGCCTCGACGTCGTGCGGATCTCCAAGTACTGCCAGAGCGTGCAGGCCTTCGGCCTCGCGCCGCGCTCGACCATGCACGCCCCGGACGAGCTCGGGGCCGTCCTCGGCGACCGCCCCACCGACCCGACGACCGAACCCACCACCCCGACCGGCGTCGCCGACGCCCCGAACCGAAAGAGTGTCCTCGTCCGATGAACCTGCAAGATCTGAGCGGAACCTTCTCCGTCTTCGACGTCGCGATGACGCTGGTGCTGTCCTTCGTCCTGTCCTCGGCCATCGGCTGGGTGTACAAGCGGACGCACCGGAACATCTCCTACAGCCAGTCCTACGTCCAGACCCTCGTCATCATCGGCATGGTCGTGGCCGTGATCATGCTGGTCGTCGGGTCGAACATCGCCCGCGCCTTCGCGCTCGTCGGCGCCCTGTCCGTGATCCGGTTCCGCAACGCGATCAAGGAGACCCGCGACGTCGGGTTCATCTTCCTCGTGATGGCGATCGGCATGGCCGTCGGCACGCGCTTCTACCTTCTGGCCGCCGCGGCGACCGCGATCATCCTGCTCGTCGTCTTCCTCATGCAGCGCTTCGACTGGTTCAAGCTCGACATCCAGCGACAGGTGGTCAAGGTCCAGGTGCCGCCTGAGCCGCGGTACCAGCAGGACGTCGCCGACGTGCTGGTCCGGCTGACCCAGGAGTTCGAGCTGGTGAGCGTGGAGACCGTGCGCGGCGGCGCGCTGACGGAGCTGTTCTACTCCGTGCGCCTCAAGGGCGGCGTCACGACCGCCGAGGTCATCGAGGCGCTCGGCGCGATCAACTCCGGGCAGAAGGTCACCGTCCTGACCGGGTACGACCAGTCCGACATGTGAGCGGGTGACGGACCAGATGAACGTGAGCCTCGCAGGCGTTCGCAAGCGCCTCCCCGTCCGGCTGCGCCAGCACTGGAAGCCCCTCACGGCAGGGGTGGCCGGGGTCGCCGTCGCTCTGACGTTCTTCGGCGACGTGACGATCCGGCCGTACTCCACGAGCACGGCCGCCGTCACCGACGAAGAACGCATCACGCAGGACATCACGGGGAGCGTCGACCTCTTCGACGACTCCGTGGACCACGAGATCTCGCTGTCGTACACGCAGCAGCGCTACGACGAGATGCTCGACGCCTACTTCGCCGACGGCGAGAAGGAGTGGATGTCCGCCGACATCACCATCGACGGCACCACCATCGAGGACGTCGCCGTGCGTCTCAAGGGCAACTCCACGCTGTCGTCGCTCGTCGACGACCGCGAGGGGTCCGACACCGAGGGAGAGCGCGCCCCGGGTGGCATCGGCGGCATGGGCGGTGAAGGCGGCGGCATGCCGCAGCTGCCCGAGGGCATGGGGCCACCCGAAGGCATGGAACCGCCCGAAGGCATGGAGATGCCCGAGGGTGGCGAGATGCCGCAGGGCGGGATCCCCGACGGCGCAGAGGGTGGCGGTGGCTTCGGTGGCACGGGCGTGGCCCTGACCACCGACGAGCCGGAGAACCTGCCCCTGCTGGTGAGCTTCGACGAGAACGAACCCGGCCGTGCGTACCAGGGACGGACCGAGCTCTCGATCCGGCCGGCGAGCGCGTCGAGCACCTCGTCGCTCAACGAGGCGGTCGCGCTCGAGCTCACGGCGCGGTCCGGGCAACCCACGCAGGACTCCACGTTCACCACCTACGCCGTGAACGACCGCCCGTCCACGACCCGTCTCGTCGTCGAGAACCCCGACCCGCAGTACGCGGACGAACTCGAGGGGGAGGGGGTGCTCTACAAGCTGCTGTCGACGAGCTCGTTCGAGTACCAGGGGGACGACCAGACCGAGTACACGGACGACTTCAAGCAGGTCAACCTCGTCGGGAACCAGGACCTGCAGCCGATCGTGTCGTTCCTGAAGTGGCTCGACGGCGCGTCGGACGAAGAGTTCGCCGACGAGCTCGACCAGTGGGTCGACGTCGACTCCTTCGCCCGGTACCTGGGCACCCAGGAGGTGCTCGACAACTTCGACACCATCAGCGGCCCCGGCAAGAACGCCTACCTGTACTACGACCTCGACACGGGCCTCCTCAGCGTCGTGTCGTGGGACCTCAACCTGGCCCTGGGCGGCATGTCCGGCCCGGGTGGCATGGGTGGCGGCATGGGTGGCGGCATGGGCGGTGGCACGACGCCCGACGGCGAGACCGCTGGAGCGCCTGACGGTGCCGCACCCGGCGGCGACGCCCAGGGCCCGCCCGGGGGCATGGAGGGCGGCCCCGGCGGTGGCGGCGGCATGGGCGGGATGATGAGCCAGAACACGCTCGTCACCCGGTTCGAGGGCGACGCCGACTTCTCCGCGATGATCGACGCCGCCGTCGACGACCTGACCACCGAGTGGATCGAGAGCGGAAGGGCCGCGGCGCTGGTCGACGAGGTGGCGGCGCGCGTGCCCGTCACCGACGGCGTCGACCAGGCGACGATCGACGCCGACGCGGAGACCGTCCGCGGGGCGCTCGACGGTGACGACGGAGGCTCCGACGTCACCAGGTGAGTGGGCTGGGCCCCTCGGCGGCTCGCGCGCCCGACGTGGTGAGGATGTGCAGATCCCCGGCTCACCCGGCAGGCCGGGGCAGCCGTCCGTACCGTCGAAGAGACGCCCCGGGGCCTCCGCCCCGGGGCCATCCCCCCACTCCGAAAGGAGCCCCACGATGACGCTTGCCACCCTGCCGAGCAGCGAGCTCGGGACATCTGACCATCGCCACGACGTCGGCCGGTTCCGGTACGACGTCGCGGAGGGCGCCTGGTGGTGGTCGGACGAGACGTACCGCATCCTCGGCTTCGAGCCGCACGAGGTCGTGCCGACGTGGTCGCTCCTGCTCTCCCACCAGCACACGGAGGACCGCGACGAGGTGCAGGAGGTCCTCGAGACAGCGGCGCGTACCGGCGAGGCGTTCAGCAACGTCCACCGCATCACGGACGCTCGTGGACGCGAGCGCACGCTGTCGGACGTCGGCGAGGGCCGCTGCGACCCCACCACCCGGGCGGTGACGCACGTGGTCGGCTTTCACGCCGACGTGACGTCCGCCGTCGAACGCCTCGGCGACGCGCGGGCCACGGCCAGCATCCACGCGGCCGCGGAGAACCGGGCCGGCATCGAACAGGCCAAGGGCATCGTCGGCTACGCGCTGGGCGTCGACATGGACGAGGCCTTCGCGACCATGCGCACGGCGTCCAACCACACGAACGTTCCGGTGCGACAGCTCGCCGCGTGGGTCGTGGACGCCGCGACCGGGCCCCAGCGCGACGCCGAGCGCGTCGCGGACATCGTCACCGACCTGGCCGGGCTGTAGGCGACCTGCGTCCGGGTCGCGGTCTCGGCGCCGACGTGGGTCCCTCAGGTCGTCGGGGCGAGATCGGCGAAGGAGTACGGCGGCCAGGGCCCGACGAAACGGATGCGGGCGGCGGGCTCCTCGTCACGAACCCGCGCGAGCTCACCTCCCACGCGCTCCACGCCGTCCGACGGCACCAGGAGGGCCACCGCCAGCACGGGCACGACGCCGGCGGGCGGGTGCGCGCGACGGGTCTCCGTCACCTCCTCGGCCGTCGCGGAGAGGCGGCGCCGCAGGGCGGGGTAGAGGTCGTCGGCGAGGGCGTCCGTCGCCTCGCGCTCGAGCTGCTCCAGCCGCTTCGTCAGCAGGCGGCGGACGCCGGGCGGTCGCGACTCGAGCTCGGCCCGCAGCGCGTCGGCGCGGGGGTCACCCGCCGCCGCCTCGTGCTGGTCGATCCCGATCTCCACCTGGAGCTCCCCGCGCCCGGCGAGCTGCGCCAGGCGCGCGTCCAGCCGCTCGGCGTGCTCGCCCAGCCAGCTCGTCAGCCGCTGCCGCGCGGGCTGGTCCGAGGTCCCCGCGACGATCACGTTGAAGCTCATCGGCAGCACCGCGTCCGCGGCCTGCCACAGCCGGTCCACGACGTCGCTGTGCTCCACCACCCAGCGGCGCACGTCGTCGTCCGGACCGGAGTACGGCGCCGCGCCGTGCCGGTGCACGACGGCCGTCAGCCCCCGGGCCGTGACCTGCTCCACCGCAGCCCCGTCGATCCCCGTGCCGAGGTCGTCCGGGGCCCCGCGGGCCACCGCGTACACGTACAGGCCGTCGGTGGCCCCCTGGTCCGTGGTCGCGCCGTCCGTCCCGGCGGTCATGCGCGTCCCCGCGTCCCGGCCTCGTCGTCGACCCAGCGCGAGGGGTTCACGAGCCTGTCCACGACGTCGTCCACCACGTCGTCGAGGCCCTGGCGCAGGTCGGCGACGGAGGCCGTCAGGCCGTGGTCGGCCTTGATGGACTCGAGTGCGTCGTCGAGGTCGAGCAGCGCCTGTCCGAGCCGCTCCTGCTCCTCCTCGGTGAGCTCGCCGCCCTCGAGGCGGCGGAGCGCCTGGCTCTCCAGGGCCTCCTGGATCACCTCGACCAGCGTCACCACCAGGGTGAGGACGCCGTTCTTCAGGCTGTGTTCGTCGATCGTCAACGTCATGAGTCGCCTCCCCGGGGAGCATGGGCGGATGCGGCGAGGGCCCGTGCCCACGCGGCGTCGCGGGTGGCCAGCAGTACGGTGCCCGAGTCGCCCGTGACGACCAGCACCTGCCGGCCCACGGGGGCGCGGCCGGTCCGCGCCTGCACCTCTCGGACCTCGCGAAGGCGGACGGCGGGCCGTGCCTCGCCGACCCCCTGCCAGGTCAGGCCGTCCGGGCCGAGGGTGCCGGTGCCGCCCCGCCAGACGGACGGGCCGGCGCGCTCCTCGCGGTACCAGACCGGGGCCTGGTGGCCCGCCGAGGGCCGCGCGGGGCCGCTCGCGCCGCCGCTGCGCAGCAGCGCCGCCAGCCGGTCCGGCGCGGCGGCGGACAGCAGCGTGGTGCCGGCGGGCGTCGTGACGGCCAGCCGCTCGCGCTCCTCGCCGCCGATCGCGAGCTCGGTGCGCACCTCGACGTGGGTCACGTCGTCCAGCGCGGCCTGCCACAGCAGCTCGCGCGGGTCCGCGCGCCAGACGAGGAGGCGTCGCGTGGTGAGGTACACCGTGCCCGGGCGCCAGACGGTCGCCGGTTCGTCCTGGCGGTGGCCGCCCGCCATGCGGGCCACGACCTCCTCGTCCGGCTCCAGCGGCACGTGGCGAGCGAGGGACTGCCGCACCCAGGCACGGGTCTGCTCGTCCCAGTTCCGCATCATCCCGTGCTCGAGCATGGTCTCGATGCCCGCGATCGCCGCGCGGAGGTTCACCCCGATCAGCGGGATGTCCGCCACCGTGATGATGAGGTCGAGGTCCAGGTACACGCCCTTGTTCAGCAGGGAGTCCAGCAGGTCGGGCAGCGTGGCGTGCAGGTCGCGGGTCGGCTGCAGCGCGGCGCCGTCCTCCGCGGGCGCGCGGAGCGACGGCGTCGCGCGGGCGAGCGTGTCCGTCATCGTCCGCTCCCGCCCGTGGCCTTCCCGTCGGGCTCGTCGTCGTCGGACGTCGTGCCCTCGACCTCGGCCCGCGGGACGTCGCCGCGCTCCGCCAGGGCGCTCTGCCACCCGCACCACGGGCAGTACTCCTCGAGCAGCTGCTTCGTCGGTGCGGTCTTGCCGCAGCTCGGGCACGTCTCCTTCGGCTCGATCGCCTGCTGCCAGGCCACGGTGTCCCTGTCCGTGCCCGCCGGGAACTCGAGCCCGTACCGGGCGGCGGTGTCGAACGACGCGAGCGCCGCGCGGATCCGGATGCCCAGCAGCTCGACGCCGGCGACCGACACCATGATGTCGGCGTTGACCACCAGGCCCTTGTCGAGCAGCGTCTCGACCACCTGCATGAGGGTGCCCTCACGCGCGCGCTGGGGTTCCATCGGGCCTTGTGAGCCGGGGACCACCGTCATGCTGCGCCGCTCCCTCCTGGTTCTGTTCGGGACGTCACTGATCGGGACGTCGGGTTCGCCTCGGCGCGTCTCGCCACGGCGGTGGTCACCGTTCCGTACGCCCTCGGACGTACCGGCGCCCGCGCGTCACGCCGCGCAGCCCGCCGTCCGCGTCGAGGCGCACCTCATACTCCGCGAGGACGTCGGACGTGCTGGGCACGTGCGCGTCCTCCAGCACCTCCACCGTCAGCGTCCAGCCCTCGTCGTCGCGGTCGATGCCCACCACCCCTTCCGGACGGTGGTGCGAGAGCTCCTTCAGGTGCTGGACGGCGCGTCGGGCCGCGCCCTGCGCGTCCAGCCCTCCGGACGGCGACGGCTCGGGGTCCGACGGCTCGTCGTCCCCGGCCGGCTCCTCCGGCGCCTCGCCCTCGCCCGAGTCCTCGTCCTCGTCGAGGCCGTCGTCCTCAGGCTCGTCGTCCGAGGCCTCGTCGTCGGGTGGCTCGTCACCTTCGGGCTCGTCGTCCGCTGCCTCGTCGTCCGGGGCCCCGTCCTCCGGGGCGGGGTCGTCGGGTGGCTCGTCACCTTCGGGCTCGTCGTCCGCTGCCTCGTCGTCCGCTGCCTCGTCCGCGGACTGCTCCTGCGCGGCGTCGTCCGCGTCGTGCGTCGCGGGCGGTCGGCGGCGTCGTGCCGGGGCGTCGTGCGCCTGCGTCTTGCGTGCCGGGCTCATGCTCCACCTCCTCGGCGTCGTCGGCTCGACTCCATGAGCCGGGCGACGAGCTCACGCTCGGTCGCGTCGGCCTCGGCGTCGTCGATCGTGCCCTCCTCCCGGGCGCGGGCGACCTCGTCGAGCTTCCGCCGGATCGTGCCGGGGTCGTACAGCTCGCGCTCGGCCTCGGAGCGGACCTGCTCCGCCACCCACACGACGCCACGCACCGGAGCGAGCGGCAGGGTGACGAGGGCGGTCAGGAGTCCCACGGCTCACACCTCCTCGGCGAAGTCGTAGGCCGCCTGCGGTCCTACGAGGCGCACGGTCATGCGGTCGGCGACCTGGGCGGCGAGCGCCTCCAGGGCCTCCTCCAGCGCTGGGACGTCCTCACGCCGCACGAGGAGCGCGAGCTCCGCCACGTCGCCCGTCCGCGTCACCTCGTGGCCGCTGGTCGCGCGCGCGAAGGGGGCGACGGTGCGGGAGAGCCGCTCCGCGTCGGCGGGTCGCCGCGCGTCGAACCCTGCGACGACCAGCTCGCCGAGCCGGATCCGCTCGTCGTACGTGGCCATCTCGTCCCGCCCCCGCGTCCGCTCGCGCAGGTGGCGGATCTCGGGATCGTCGGCGACGAGCTCCGCCAGCACGGCCTCCTCGCGGTACCGCGCCGAGACGGTCAGCTGCACCGCGCCGTCCAGGGCGCGGAGGTCCGCCGCGTGCCGGTCCTGCCGGTCCGCAGGCACCGCCTCCTCGAGCGCGCCGGACGCCGCCAGCGTGCCGAACTGCACGGGGAGCACCGGGACGGCGTCCGCGACCGCGTCGAGCACGCGGGCGTGGTCGCGGACGTCGTCGGGCAGGCCCACCTCGCGGTCGGACGGGGCGTCCGACACGACCGCCCGGAGGCTGCCCAGCGGCTCGGCGCGCACGGCTTCGCCGGCGATCCCGGTGAGGCCCGAGGGCAGACGGGCGTCAGCCAGGACCAGCCCGTACAGGTACAGGTCGTGCGTGCCCACCACGGGGACTTCCTCGGTGCGGACCGTCACGAGGCCTCCTGGCGGCTGCTGCTACGGCGGCGGGAGCGCTGCGGCTTCTCGTCGTCCTCGTCGTCCTTGCCCCCGGTCAGCGCCTCCTTGGCGCCGGAGACCATGCCCTTGGTCTTGCCCTTGGACCCGCTCTCCGAGATGTCGTCGATCAGCTCGGGCAGCTCGCGGCCCCCGGTCTGCTCCAGGTCGAGACGGTTCGTGGCCTCGGCGAAGCGCAGGTAGGTGTCGACGCTCGCGATGACGATGCGCGCGTCGATCGTGATCAGCTCGATCCCGACGACGGAGACCCGGACGAACGCGTCGATCACCAGCCCCTTGTCGAGGATGATGTTGACGACGTCGGCCAGCGACGACGACTGCGGGCGGTCCAGATAGCCGCCCGAACGGCGGGTAGCGACCTCACTCATGCTTCCTCCTCGCTGCGTGCTCGGTCAGACTCGTCTGTCTCAGCGGGACCGGCGACGCCTCGGCTTGGGCTCTTCCTCGGGCTCTTCCTCGGGCTCCTCGTCGGACTCCTCGTCAGACTCCTCGGGCTCCTCGGCGCCCTCTTCACCTTCCTCGGCGCCCTCCTCACCCTCCTCGGCGCCTTCCTCGTCCTCCTCGGCGCCTTCCTCGTCGCCCTGGTCCTGCTGTTCCTCGGCGACCACGTCCTCGTGCGAGCGGACGATCTCCTCGTCCTGGATCTCCGCCCGGTAGCCCTCGAGGTCGTCCGGGTGGAGCACGACGTCGGTCATGACGTGGTGCACGAAGAACTTGAGCTCGAGCCGCAGCCGGCGCCCGACGGGCCGCCACACGTTGGCGACCTTCTCCATGAAGCCGCGCGGGCGGTACTCGACGACCACGACGATGCGGGTCAGGTCGTCCGCCAGCGGGTGGAAGGTGACCGCGCCGCTGAGCGTCCCCTTGTCGCCGGTCGAGTCCCACACGACCCGCCGGGTCGCGATCTGGTCGACGATCGTCGCCTCCCAGCGCCGGTTCGACCAGAAGACCTTGCCCTCGAACGAGACCGTGCCCTCGTCCTCGTCGAGCTGCGCCTTCTCGACCTTCTTCATGAAGTCGGGCCAGGTGTCGTACTCCGTCCAGGCGTTGTAGACGACGTCGATCGGCGCGCCGACGTCGATCGCCTCGACGATGTTGATGAACCGGTGGCCGCCGCCGCTGCCTCCGTCGTCGCCCCCGCCGCCGAAGATGCCGGACACCTTGTCCTTCACCGCCGCCACGGCGGACTTCGCGCCCGCCTTGAGCGGCGAACCTCCCTCCGCGAGGGTCTTGGCGCCCTCGGCGACCGCGGAGCCGCCGGGGTTCTGGGCGTAGTCGGTCAGCTTGTCCGTGACCGAGCCGACCTTGTCGCTGACGGTGCTGACGGCGCGGTCACCGAACGCCCGCGCGAGGCCGCCGATGGACTCCTTCAGGCCGCCGAGGCCGTCGGACGTGGGGGACTTGGCACTCTCGCTCATGACTCTCTCCACTCCGCTCGAGTTCAGGACGACGTGCGCGAGGATCGGGAGCCGGTCGACTTCGAGCCGGTCGACTTCGAGCCCGACGACTTCGAGCCGGACGAGCGCGAGCCGGACGACTTCGAGCCCGACGAGCCGGACCTCGACGACGAGCGGGACGCGCCGGACGACGACCGGCCCCCCGACGACGCCGAGCGCGTCCGCGTGGAACCGGAGGAGCTAGCCGCCGACGTCCCGCTCTGGGCGGACGCAGAGGTCTTGCGTCGGCGCGACGGCGCCTTCTTCTCCTCAGGCTTCTCCTCGGGCTCCTCCGCGGGCTCGTCAGCCTCGTCGTCAGCGCCCTCGGCGCTCTCGTCGCCCTGATCCTCGGACTCG
>NZ_JBHXAW010000005.1:0-40341 GCF_042726645.1 Isoptericola sp. NPDC060257 | reverse complement strand
GGCTCGAAGGCGCCGTCCGCTTCGTCAAGGGCATCAGCGACCAGGAGCTGGTCGACCTCGTCCGCTCGGCGCAGGTCGCGTGCGTGCCCTCGCTCTACGAGGGGTTCTCGCTGCCCGCCGCCGTCCGACACTCGTGCGGATCCCCGCCGACGAACAGGAGTCGAGATGCCAGTGCGAACGCACACCCAGGAACCGGTGACAGCCGAGCTCGACCGGAGCGCGCTCGACTTCACGCCCTGGCGGTTCTGGGCCGACGCCGACGACGCCCAACGCGACCGCCAGCTCGCGCTCCAGGCGGAGCTGGGCCGCGACCGGGGGTACGAGCTCGGCGAGCGGTGCTTCGTGTCCGAGCAGGCGTCGGTGACGAACGAGGTCCTCGAGCTGGGCGACCGCGCCTACGTCGCCGCGGGCGCGTACGTCAGCGGCACCCTGCGGGCGGGCCGCGACTGCAGCCTCAACCCGTACACGGTGGTGCGTGGCGACGTGCGCCTCGGCGACGCCGTCCGCATCGGCTCGCACACGTCCGTGCTGGGGTTCAACCACTCGATGGACCCGGAGACGGAGGTGCACCGCCAGCCGCTGACCTCCGCGGGGATCACGATCGGCGACGACGTGTGGATCGGCTCCCACGTCGTCGTGCTCGACGGCGTCACGGTGGGGGACAAGGCGGTGCTGGCCGCAGGGGCGGTCGTGACCAAGGACGTGCCCGCGGGCGCCGTCGTGGGCGGCAACCCGGCGCGGCTGATCCGCTGGCGGGTGCCGGAGACCGCCGCGGCGCCGGCCGCCGGCGGGCTCGCGCGAGAGGTGCGAGAGTTCGCCGACCGGGCCCACGAGCAGGCCCGGACGTTGCTCGACCGGTGCTGGGACCCCGCGACCGGGCTGTTCGTCGACGCCCCCGGCACGGCGCCCACCGTCCGCGCCCAGTGCGACGCCGTCGAGATCGCCGACCTGCTGCTCGGCGGGCCCCCGCCGCAGCTGCCGGCCGAGGAGCAGGTCGACCGGCTGCGGTCCTGGCAGGACCCGGCCACCGGCATGGTGGGCGAGCTCGGGGCCGACCTCGTACCCGTGCCGCCCCGCCCGGGCCTGTTCGACCCCGCCGCCGGCTACCACGTCCTGTCCGTCGGGTACGCGCTCGACCTGCTCGGCAGCGCGTTCGCCCACCCGGTCGCCGTCGTGGCCGACGCGACCCCGGCCGACGTGATCGACGGCCTGGAGCGGCAGGACTGGGAGGCCGGCGCATGGTCGGCCGGCCACTGGGTCGACATCCTCGGCACCGCGATGCACGGGAACCACCGCGCCGGCGTCGCCGGGTCGCCGGGGGCGCAGGAGTCCCTGCTCGGATGGCTGCTCGCCCGGGCGGACCCGCGCACGGGCATGTGGGGCACACCGGGCGGGCCCGAAGGGCTCCTGCAGGTCGTCAACGGCTACTACCGGGCGTCGCGGGGCACGTTCGCCCAGCTCGGGCTGCCCGTGCCGTTCCCGGAGCGCGTGGTCGACACCGTGCTGGAGCACGCCCGCGACCCGCGGTTCTTCCGCCCCGAGCGGCAGAACGCGTGCAACGTGCTCGACGTCGCCCACCCGCTGTGGCTCACGCGCGGCACCGGCCACCGCGGCGACGAGGTCGTCGAGCTGGCGCGAGGCCTTCTCGCGCAGGCGCTGCGCCGCTGGTCGGCCGGCGAGGGCTTCTCCTTCCAGGCCGCGCACCCGTCCACCGCAGGCACCCCGGGGACGACGCCGGGCCTGCAGGGCACGGAGATGTGGCTGGCCATCGTGTGGCTGCTCGCCGACCTCGCCGGGCTGTCCGACCAGCTCGGCTACCGGCCGCGCGGGGTGCACCGGCCGGAACCCGTCGAGCGCTGACGGGTCCCGGCCGGTCGGCGCTCAGGGCACGCGGTACCCGGCGGCCCGGAACAGTTCGTACCACTCGGCTCGCGTGAGCGGGAGGTCCGAGCCCTGCGCCGCGCCGGCGACGCGCTCCGGCGTCGTCGTCCCCAGCACGACCTGCATCCCCGCCGGGTGGCGCGTGATCCACGCGACCGCGACCGCGATGGGCGGCACGTCGTACTTCGCGGCGAGGCGGTCGATCACCGCGTTGAGCTCGGGGTAGTCGTCCGAGCCGAGGAAGACGCCGGTGAAGAACCCGGCCTGGAACGGCGACCAGGCCTGCACCGTGATGTCGTGCAGGCGGCAGTAGTCGAGGATGCCGCCGCCGTCGAGGGTGAGCGACTGGTCCTCGCCGGCCATGTTGGCCGCGACGCCCTGCGCCACGATCGGCGCGTGGGTGATCGACAGCTGCAGCTGGTTGGCGACGATCGGCTGGCGCACCGACTTCTTCAGCAGCTCGATCTGGCCGGGCGTGTGGTTGGAGACGCCGAAGGCACGCACCTTGCCGGACGACTCGAGGTGGTCGAACGCGCGCGCCACCTCGTCCGGCTCCACGAGCGCGTCGGGGCGGTGCAGCAGGAGCACGTCGAGGTAGTCGGTGCCGAGCGCGGCGAGGGAGTCCTCGACGGACTCGACGAGGTGCTCGTACGAGAAGTCGAAGTACGGGCCCTCGCGCACGATGCCGGCCTTGGACTGGATGGTGAGCTGCTCGCGCTCGGACGGCGTCAGCCGCATCGCCTCGGCGAAGCGGCGCTCGCAGCCGTGCAGCTCCTCGCCGTAGACGTCGGCGTGGTCGACGAAGTCGATGCCGGCGTCGCGGGCGGTGCGCACGAGCTCGCGGACGGCGTCGTCGTCCAGCTGCTGGATGCGCATGAGGCCGAGCACGACGTTCGGGACCTGGCGGCCGGTGGTGCCCAGGGGGACGGTTCGCATGGATCCTCCTCGATCGGGGAGAGGTGGGTCGGTGGTGGTGCGGCGGGTCAGGAGCCGGAGAGCTCGGCGAGCTCCTCGGCGGTGAGGACGAGGTCGACGGCACGCGCGGAGTCCTCGACGCTCGCCGGTCGCGACGCCCCCGGGATGGGGACGACGACGGGCGCGAGCGCGAGCTCCCACGCGAGGGTGACCTGCTGCGGGCTGACGCCGCGGGCCTCGGCGACGCGGCCGAACGCGGCGTGCGCGGTGCCGACCTCGCCCGCCCGGCGGATCCCGCCGAGCGGCGACCAGGGCAGGAACGCGACGCCGAGGGACGCGCAGTGCTCGAGCTCGACCAGGCTGGAGCGGAACGCGGGCGAGAACTGGTTCTGCACGGACGCGAGCCGTCCGCCCAGCACCTCGTTCGCCTCGTCGATCTGCGCGACGCTCGCGTTCGAGATGCCGGCCTCGACGATGGTGCCCTCGTCGAGCAGCTCGACGAGCGCGCCGATCGACTCGGCGTAGGGCACGGCGGGGTCCGGGCGGTGGAACTGGTAGAGCCCGATCGCCTCGACGCCGAGGCGGCGGGCGGACTCCTGGGCGGCCTTCTTGAGGTGCTCGGGGCGGCCGTCCTGCGTCCACGACCCGTCGCCGGGGCGCAGGTGGCCGCCCTTGGTGGCGACCAGGACGCCGGACGCGTCGCCGCCCCAGGAGCGCAGCGCGCGGGCGATCAGCTCCTCGTTGTGGCCGACCTCGTCGGCGTGCAGGTGGTAGGCGTCGGCGGTGTCGATCAGGGTGATCCCGGCATCCAGCGCCGCGTGGATCGTGGCGACCGAGCGCGCCTCGTCGGGGCGCCCCTCGATGGACATCGGCATGCCGCCGAGCCCGATCGCGCTGACGGTCCGGGTTCCGATCGTGCGAGCTTTCACGGCTCTCCTCATGCCGTCGGTGGAGCTGTCGTCGGCGGCTTGTGTCGTCGGTGGCTCCGACGATAGGAAGGGGACCGTTGATGAGTCCAACAACTTGACCTGATGGGTTTCAGCACCGGGAGCGATCAATGGAGCTGCGGCAGATGGAGTACCTCGTCGCGGTGGCGGAGGAGGGCCACTTCACGCACGCGGCGGCGCTCTGCGGCGTCACGCAGTCCGGCCTGTCCGCCGCGATCCGGAACCTCGAGCGCGAGCTCGGGGCCGACCTGTTCGCGCGCACCACGCGGCAGGTCGCGCTCACGGACGCCGGGCGGGCGCTGCTGCCGTTCGCACGGCGGATGCTCGCCCAGGCCGCCGCGGGGCGCGACGCCGTCCTGCGGGCGAGCCACCAGCTCTCGGGCCGGCTGCGGCTCGGCGCCGAGCAGTGCCTCGGCGTGGTCGACGTCGCGCCGCTGCTCGAGCGGTTCCGCCTGCGCTACCCGCTCGTGGACGTCCAGTTCACCCAGGCCGGATCGCGCGAGCTCACCGCGCAGGTGCGGGCGGGCGACCTCGACGTCGCGTTCGTCGCGGCCACCGAGCACCTCGGCTCCCTGCGCCGGCTCGAGCTCGGCCGCCGCCCGATCGTGCTGCTCACGCACGCGACCGACCCGCTCGCCTCGGCCCCCGAGGTCGCGTGGGAGGACCTCGTCGACCGCGACTTCGTCGACTTCCGGGAGCAGTGGGCCATCCGGCGGCTCGCCGACGACGCGTTCGGCGCCCGGCACCTCGAGCGCCGGGTGCGGATGAGCGTCGACGACGTGCACACGCTGCTCGACTTCGTGCAGCGCGGCCTCGGCATCGCCGTCGTCCCGCAGCACGTCGCGACCAAGCCGCAGGCCGCGGGCCTCGCGGTGCTGGAGCTGCCCGCGCGCGGGACGCCCGAGTGGGTGGTCGCCGCGATCGCGGCGCCGACCGCCGAGCCCACCGCCGCCCGCCTGCTCGAGCTCGTCGGGGAGGCGAACCTGGCCGTGGCGCAGCCGGCCTGACGGCGGCCTGCGGCCGCGCCGTGATCTGCTCCCGCCGGTAGCGTCGGCACCGCCCGAGAGCCGGGCCGAACGAGGAGGTCATCGTGCGCGTCGCCGTCCTGGACGACTACCAGCGGGTCGCCCGCCGCTTCGCGGACTGGGCGGGCCTGGGGGCCGAGGTCGACGTCGTCGACCACCCGCTGGCCGACGACGACGCGGTGGTCGCCGCGCTCGCGGGGTACGACGTCGTCGTCGCGATGCGCGAGCGCACGCCGTTCACCGCCGCGCGGCTGGCGCGCCTGCCCGACCTGCGGCTGCTGGTGACGACCGGGCGGCAGAACGCGGCGATCGACCTCGACGCGGCGCGCGAGCGCGGCGTCGTCGTGTGCGGCACGGAGTCCCCGGCGAACGCGACGCCCGAGCTCACGTGGGCGCTGATCCTCGCGGTGCTGCGGCACGTGCCCGCCGAGGACCGGGCGGTGCGCGACGGCGGGTGGCAGCACACCGTCGGCGGCGACCTGGAGGGTCGACGGTTGGGCATCGTCGGGCTCGGGCGTCTCGGCGCGCGCGTGGCGCGGGTCGGCCAGGCGTTCGGGATGGACGTCGTCGCCTGGAGCCAGCGCCTCGACCCGGCGAAG
The DNA here is from genome assembly GCF_042726645.1 of Isoptericola sp. NPDC060257. Taxonomy (NCBI): domain Bacteria; kingdom Bacillati; phylum Actinomycetota; class Actinomycetes; order Micrococcales; family Promicromonosporaceae; genus Isoptericola; species Isoptericola sp. NPDC060257. The sequence continues at coordinate 34,974 of NZ_JBHXAW010000005.1, read as the reverse complement.
GCCGCGGAGGCGGGGGTGCGCGCCGTCGCGAAGGACGAGCTGTTCGCGACGTCGGACGTCGTCACCGTGCACTACAAGCTGAGCGACCGCAGCCGCGGCATCGTGGGCGCCGACGACCTGGCCCGCATGAAGCCCACCGCCGTCCTCGTCAACACCTCGCGCGGGCCGCTCGTGGACACGGACGCCCTGCTCGCCGCGCTGCACGACGGCCGGATCGGCGGGGCCGGGCTGGACGTGTACGACGTCGAGCCGCTGCCCGCCGACCACCCGCTGCGCTCCGCGCCGCGCACGGTGCTCACGCCGCACGTCGGGTACGTCACCGAGGCGACGTACCGCACCTTCTACGGCCAGGCCGTGGAGGACGTCGCCGCCTGGGCGGCGGGGGCGCCGGTGCGGGTGCTGACGTAAGGGTCCTCAGACGGACATGCCCACGCTGTCGAACGTCGACGACGTGGAGAAGACGGTGAGCAGGCCGCCGAACACGAACAGCATCATGAACACGACGTAGAGCACCGCGATCGACGTGAAGATGATCGACAGCCACAGGCCCCACTTGCCGAGCGGGTTGTCGACGCCGGCCTTCTTCGACTCCGAGAGCGCCATCGCGGACACGACGATGCCCGCGGGGGAGATGACGAACGCGAGGATGAAGCCGACGATGCCCATCGTGCGGCCCGGAGGCTCCGGGGCGTAGGCGGGGTACGCCGGGTACGACGCCTGGGGGTACTGGCCCTGGGGGTACTGGCCCTGCGCGGCCGGGTAGCCCTGCTGCGGGTACGCCTGCTGCGGGTAGGCCTGCTCGGAGTAGCCGGGCTGGGGCTGCTGCTGGCTCGGCTCCTGGTACGGCTGACCGGGCTGGTACGGATCGCTCACCGGCACAGTGTGACGCAGCGCGGGGCGGAGGTCGAGCACGTCGTCAGCCCGGGACGGCTCGGGCGTAGCGCGCCGCCAGCACGCGCAGGTGCTCGACCAGCTCGGGCGGTTCGGAGACGTGGAAGTCGAGGCCGAGGAGGCCGATCCAGACCGCGACGACCTCGGCGCTGTCGCCGCCGGTGACGAGCACGGACCGTCCGTCGGGCAGGGGCTGCACCGTGCCGACCGCGGGGTTGATCCGCGCCAGGACCTCCTGCGCCGGCGCGTCGACGACGACGCGAGCGTGGAACGCCCACCCCGTGCGCGCCACCTCCTGCACGACGAACGTCGTGAGGTCGCCGGGGAACTCGACCGGGGTGAACCGCCGCCCGCCGGGGGTGCGCAGGCGCAGCCAGTCGACGCGGTAGGGCGCCCAGGTGCCGGTGGACGGGTCGCGGGCCACGAGGAACCACCGGTGCTGCCAGGCGACCAGGTGGTGCGGCTCGAGCTCCAGCGGCTCGCCCTGGTAGTCGCAGCGCACGCCCCGGTGGTCGCGGATCGCCGCGGCCAGCGCGGTGAGCTCCTCCGGGTCGACCTCGGGCTCCTCGGTGTAGGGGCCGGTGTTCGCCGGCCCTGCCGTCGAGGCGGTCCGCAGCGCCGACACCCGGCGCCGCAGGCGGTCGGGCAGCACCTGCTCCAGCTTGGTGAGCGCGGACTGGCCGGACTCCTCGAAGCCGGCCGTGCCGGTCGCGGCGCGCAGCCCGACGGCGACCGCGACCGCCTCGCCGTCGTCGAGCAGGAGCGGAGGGAGCCGCGCGCCCGCGCCGAGCCGGTAGCGCCCGCCCGGGCCGCGCACGGCGTGGACGGGGTAGCCCAGCTCGCGCAGCCGCGCGACGTCGTTGCGCACGGTGCGGTCGGTGACGTCGAGGCGGTCGGCGAGCTCCGCGCCGGACCAGTCGGGGCGGGACTGGAGCAGCCCGAGCAGCGCGAGCAGACGTGCGGACGTGGAGCCCATCGAGACCTCCGGGAGGGTCGCCGGGGACGTGCTGAGAACTCGTCGAAACTCGTCCAGAATAGAGGAAAGAACCGTTCCTGAACGGTTCCTATCGTGGGGTTCAGGAGCTGGGGCACGGGCCCGGCTCACGACCTGGGAGAACGTCATGGACGCCACCACCCGCCTCGAGCTCCGCCCCTTCACCGTCGCCGTCCCGCAGGCCGACCTGGACGACCTGCAGCAGCGCCTCGAGCGCACCCGCTTCGCGCCGGCAGCCCCCGGCGACTCGTGGGAGTACGGCACCCCCGAGTCGTACCTGCGCGACATGGTCGAGCGCTGGAAGGCCTTCGACTGGCGCGCCGTGGAGGCGCGGCTCAACGCCTACCCGCAGTTCACCGCCGCGATCGACGGGCAGCCGATCCACTTCCTGCACGTGCGCTCGCCGCACCCGGGCGCGACGCCGCTGCTGCTCGCGCACACCTACCCCGGCTCGGTGCTCGACTTCCTCGACATGATCGACCCGCTCGTCGACCCCGTCGCCCACGGCGGGCGTGCCGAGGACGCGTTCGACGTCGTCGTGCCGTCCATGCCCGGCTTCGGGTTCTCGACGCCGCTGGTGGGCGAGGGGTGGACGATGGCGCGCGTCGCGCGCACGTACGACGCGCTCATGCGGGGGCTCGGCTACGACGCGTACGGCATCCACGGCAGCGACGGCGGCGCGATGGTGTCGCGCGAGCTGGCGGTGCTCGACCCGGAGGGCTTCCTCGGGGCCCACGTGCTGCAGCTGTTCTCGTTCCCGTCCGGCGCGGAGGGGGAGATGGACGGGTTCGGCGAGAAGGAGTACGCCGCCCTCGGCCACCTGCAGTGGTTCCAGTCGGTGGGGGCCTACAACGTCATGAACGCGTCGCGCCCGCAGACGATGGCGGCCGGGCTGGCCGACTCGCCCGTCGCGACGCTCGCATACCACGAGCTCTTCGAGAGCTTCGGCAACGGGACGTCGCTGGTGAGCCCGGAGCAGGTGCTCGCCCAGGCCACGCTGTACTGGCTGACCAACACCTACGCGACGGCGGCGCGGTACCACTACGCGGAGCAGCGCTCCGGCGCCGAGCCCGTGGTGAGCACCGGGCGGATCGGCGTGGCCGTCTTCCAGGACGACTTCCAGACGATCCGTGCCTTCGCCGAGCGCGACAACGCGCGCATCGAGCACTGGTCGGAGTTCCCGCGCGGCGGCCACTACGCCGCGCTGGAGGTGCCCGACGACGTCGTCGCCGACCTGCGGGTGTTCTTCGGCTGAGCCGGCCGGACCGTCACTTCGGCAATGAGCGGATCTGTTCGGCAGGGGACGTTGCCGAACAGATCTGCTCCGTGCCGAACTGATCGTCGTGGTGGAATCGACGGGTGTTCACACGACCCCGCACCCGCCTCGACCTGGTCCCCCGCCGCGTGCGCGTGCACGCCGTCACCGAGCTGACCGGCACGCTGCGCCGCACCACGTTCCGCGACGTCGACGGTGCGGACCCGGGCGCCCCGATGTCGCTCGCGGCGCTGCGGGCGCCCGGCCCGGAGGACCACGTCAAGGTGTTCCTGCCCGACCCGGCCACCGGCGAGTTGCACGCCCCCACCCTGGCCGCGGACGGCGGCCTGCAGCGCCCGACCGGCGTCGTGTCCATCTCGCGGGACTACACCGTGCGGGCCGCGCGGACGGTCGACGGCGTGGCCGAGGTCGACGTCGACTGGGTGCTGCACGGCGACGAGGGGCCGGCGTCGGCCTGGGCGTCCCGGGCGTCCGTGGGCGACGAGGTCGTGCTCGCGGGGCCGCGCGGCAGCGTCGGGGTGCCGGACGGGATCGGCAGGCTGACCCTGGCCGGCGACGAGACCGGCCTGCCGGCCCTCGCCCGCTGGGTGGCCGCCGTCGGGACGGACGTGCCGGTGACCGCGATCGTCGAGATCGGCGACGACGTCGACGAGGCGCACGTCGAGCGCGAGCTGGACGGCGCGACCGTCGAGATCCTCTACCGGACCGACGGCCCGGGGCAGCTCGCGGACGCCGTGCGCTCCCTGGGCGGGCTGGAGCCCGACGAGCTGTTCGTCGGGCTCGGCGAGGCCAACGACCTGGTCCCCGTGCGCCGCTACCTCCGGCGCGAGCTGGGGCTGCCCGCCGAGCAGGTGCACGTCTCCGGGTACTGGCGGCGCGGCACGGTCAACCTCGACCACCACCTGCCGATCGACCCGAGCGACCCGGACTGACCCGCCTTGCCGGACGCCGCGGAGTGACGTACCGCGTCAGGCGGCGGCGTTCTCCGTCTCGCCGCGCAGGGCGTCGATCTGCTCCTGCAGCGTGGACAGCAGGTCGGCCACCTGGTCGGAGCCGCTCTCCCGCGCCTCGCCCGTCACGTGCTTGACCTCGGCGGATGCCGCCTCGAGCGCCACCTGCGCGTCCTCGAGGGCGACGACCGCGCCGTCCTGGGACTTCTCGGCCCGCGCGAGCGCCTCGCGCGCCTCGTCGGTCGCGGCCTGGGCGGAGGCCATCGCGTTCGTGACGTCGGTGCGGAGCTCGTCGGGGATGCCGGTCACCTGCTCCTCGATGCGCTGCAGGTCGGAGTCGATGGCCTCGGCCTGGCTCTGCGCGTCGGCGATGAACTGTTCGACGTCGGCGGGGGCGGAACACGCGCCGAGCATCATCGCGAGGGCGAGGAGGCTCGCCGCGGCGAGACGGGTCGTCGTCTTGCCCTTCGTGGTGCTCGTCGTCGCTGACGTCATGGCCACGATTCTGCACTGCCAACCTGAACATTCCCTTATGGGGCCGTGGAGATCTTGCACACAGCGACCGTCCCGGCTGCCCAGGACGGCGACGCCCCGCGGCGGCAGGATGACGCCATGAGTGCGCTGACGACGTCCGAGCTGACGGCGATCTACACCGACCTGCACGCCCACCCGGAGCTCGGTTTCGCCGAGCACCGCACGGCCCGGGTCGTGGCCGACCGGCTCCACGGCTGGGGCTACGACGTGCACGAGGGGATCGGCGGGACGGGCGTCGCAGGCGTCCTGGCGAACGGCGCGGGGCCGCGCGTGCTGCTGCGCGCGGACATGGACGGGCTGCCGGTCACCGAGCGGACCGGGCTGCCCTACGCGTCGACGCAGGTCACGACGGCCGCCGACGGTCAGGAGACCGGCGTCATGCACGCCTGCGGCCACGACGTGCACGTCACCTGCCTGCTCGGCGCCGCGGCCGAGCTCGCGGCGCGACGGGACACCTGGTCGGGCACGCTCCTGCTCGTCTTCCAGCCGGCGGAGGAGCTGGGCAACGGCGCGCGGGCCATGCTCGACGACGGCCTGTACGCGACCGTCGGCGGCGCGCCGGACGTCGTGCTCGGCCAGCACGTCATGCCCACGCCCGCCGGCGTGGTGAGCGTGACGCCGGGCGTCGCGATGTCGGCCACGGACTCGCTGCGGATCACGCTGCACGGGCGTGGGGGCCACGGGTCGATGCCGGAGACCACCGTGGACCCCGTGCTCATGGCCGCGGCCACGGTGCAGCGGCTCCAGGGCGTCGTGTCCCGCGAGATCGCGGCGAGCGACTCGGCGGTCGTGACGGTCGGGGCGATCCACGCCGGGACCCAGCCCAACATCATCCCGGACCGCGCCGAGCTGCTCGTCAACGTGCGGACCTTCACCGAGCCGGTGCGCGAGCGCGTGCTCGGCGCGATCCGGCGCATCGTCGAGGCCGAGGCCGCCGCGTCCGGCGCCCCCGGGGCGCCCGAGGTCGAGACGATCACCACCTTCGCGGCCATGGTCAACGACCCGGCGGCGGCCGAGCGCACCCGCCCGGTGCTGGCCGCCGCGCTGGAGGGGCAGCGGGGCCTGATCGAGTCGGTCGGCGGCCGGCCCGCCGTCCTGACCCTGCCGCCGATGGCGGCGTCGGAGGACGTCGGCGAGCTCGCCACCGACGCCGGCGCGCCGCTCGTGTACTGGTTCCTGGGCGGCTTCGACCCGGCCCGGTTCGCCGGCGTCGACCTGACGGCCGGCCGGCTCCCCGAGGGCGTCGCGTCCAACCACTCGCCGTTCTTCGCTCCCGTGCCCGAGCCGACGCTGGACCTCGGCGTCGCGACGCTCGTCGCCGCCGCGCGGGAGTGGCTCGCCTGACCCACGCTCGGTGCGCGCGGCGGGTCAGCGGGCGCCCAGCCGGCGGCTGATCTCGGCGGCGGCACGACCGGCCGCTGCGGCGAGCTCGTCGCGACGGGCGGCGTCGACGTCGTCGGACCAGAACGTCAGCGCCACGCCCGCCACCGGGTGGCCGGTGTGGTCGAGCGCGGCGTGCGCGACGGACGCGAGGCCGGTCGTGACCTCGCCGTCCTCGGTGGCGTGGCCGCGGCGGCGGGTGTCGCGCAGCACCTCGCGCAGGTCGCGCAGCGTGCGCGGGCCGACGCCGGTGCGGTCGGCGAGCGCCGCCGCCGACGGGAACAGCGCCCGTACCTGCGGGGCGGGCAGCAGCGCCAGCACCGCCCGGCCGCTGGCGGTGAGGTGGCTGGGGAGGCGGACGTCGACGTCGGTCACGAGGCTGGGCCGGTGCGGCGCGCGCTGCTCCACGAGGTACAGCACCTCGCGGCCGTGCAGCACGGCGAGGTGCGCGCTCTCGCCCGTCGTCTCGACCAGCCGCGCGACGACGGGGCGCGCCAGCCGGGCGAGCGGCGCCTGCCGCGCGTACGCCGACCCGAGGGACAGCGACGCCGTCCCCAGCCCGTAGCGGTGCTCCTCCGGCAGGTGCGTCACGAAGCCCTCGTCCACCAGCACGGACAGCAGGTGGTAGACGGTGGACCGCGGCAGGCCCAGGTGCTGCGCGACAGCCGCCGCCGGGACCGGGCCCGCCTGCGCGGCGAGGTACGTCAGCAGCCGGAGCGTGCTGCGCGCCGCCGGGACGTCCGCCATCGGGCCTCATTCGCGAGCTGCAACGTGTCTGGGATCCCAGACTGAACCTCGCCGGAACCCGTGTCCAGCAGGCCGCGGACGGTGTGTGCTGGCGGCATGACCGTCACCAACTCCCGCGCCGCCGCCGAGCACCGTGTCGTCGAGATCGGCGGCGACCTGCTGACCGTCGACGCCGTCGTCGCGGTTGCCCGCCACGGCGCGCAGGTCCACCTCACCGACCGCGCGCTGGCGGGGATGGCGGCGAGCCGCGCCGTCGTCGAGGACCTCGCCGACGACGCCCGCCCGCACTACGGCGTCTCCACCGGGTTCGGCGCCCTCGCCCGCCGCCACATCCCCACCGACAAGCGGGCGCAGCTGCAGCTCGGGCTGGTGCGCTCGCACGCCGCGGGCAGCGGCCCCGAGGTGGAGCGCGAGGTGGTGCGCGCGCTGCAGCTGCTCCGGCTCGCGACGCTCGCCACCGGCCGCACGGGCGCCCGCCCGGTGGTCGCGGAGACGTACGTGGCGATGCTCAACGCCGGCATCACGCCGGTCGTGCACGAGTACGGGTCGCTCGGCTGCTCCGGCGACCTGGCGCCGCTGGCGCACGTGGCGCTCGCCGCGCTGGGGGAGGGCCCGGTGCGGGTGGCGGCACCGTCGGGCGCCGAGGGCGACCGCGTCGACGCCGCCGACGCGCTCCGATCGGCCGGCATCGCGCCGCTGGAGCTGCGGGAGAAGGAGGGCCTGGCCCTCATCAACGGCACTGACGGCATGCTCGGGATGCTGTGCCTCGCGCTGGACGACCTGCACCGCCTGCTCGCGACGGCGGACGTCGCCGCGGCGTCGAGCGTCGAGGCGCTGCTCGGCTCGGACGCGCCGTTCGCCGAGGACCTGGTGGGCATGCGACCGCACCCGGGGCAGGCGGCGTCGGCCGCGAACCTGCGGGCGCTGCTCGCCGGGTCGCCGGTCGTGGCGAGCCACCGGACGTTCGACGCCGACGGCCGCCCCGAGTGCACCCGCGTGCAGGACGCCTACTCGCTGCGCTGCGCGCCGCAGGTGCACGGCGCCGCGCGGGACACCGTCGAGCACGCGGCGTCGGTCGCGGGGCGTGAGCTCGCGTCGGCGATCGACAACCCCGTCGTCACGGTGGACGGCCGGGTCGAGTCGAACGGCAACTTCCACGGCGCGCCCGTCGCGTACGTGCTCGACTTCCTCGCGATCGCCGTGGCCGACGTCGCGAGCATGAGCGAGCGGCGCACCGACCGGTTCCTCGACGTCGCGCGCAACGAAGGGCTGCCGGCGTTCCTCGCCGACGACCCGGGCGTCGACTCCGGCCTCATGATCGCCCAGTACACGGCCGCCGGGATCGTCTCGGAGCTCAAGCGGCTGGCCGCGCCGGCGAGCGTCGACTCCATCCCGTCGTCGGCGATGCAGGAGGACCACGTGTCCATGGGCTGGGCCGGGGCGCGCAAGCTCCGCCGCGCCGTCGACGGCCTGGGCCGCGTGCTCGCCGTCGAGCTCATGACCGCCGCCCGCGCCCTCGACCTGCGCTGCACCCCCGGGACGGGCCTGTCGCCGGCCGCCGGCACCGGCGCCGTCCACGCGCTGCTGCGCACCGCCGTCCCCGGCCCCGGGCCGGACCGGTTCCTCGCCCCCGAGATCGACGCCGTGGCGCGGCTCGTCGCCGACGGCGACGTCGTCGCCGCCGCGAGCGCCGCCGTCGGCCCGCTCCGCTGACCCGCCCGAACGACCCCGAAGGAGACGACGATGTCCCACGCCATGTCCTACGACCGAGGGACCCCCGTCCCCGTCCGCGCGCCGCGCGGCACGACGCTCACCGCCCGCAGCTGGCAGACCGAGGCGCCGCTGCGGATGCTCATGAACAACCTGGACCCCGAGGTGGCGGAGCGCCCCGACGACCTGGTCGTCTACGGCGGCACCGGCCGCGCGGCGCGCGACTGGCCGAGCTACCACGCCATCGTCCGCACCCTCACGACGCTGGCCGACGACGAGACGCTGCTGGTGCAGTCCGGCAAGCCGGTGGGGGTGCTGCGCACGCACGAGTGGGCGCCGCGGGTGCTGATCGCCAACAGCAACCTCGTGGGCGACTGGGCCACGTGGCCGGAGTTCCGGAGGCTCGAGGCGCAGGGCCTCACGATGTACGGGCAGATGACGGCCGGGTCGTGGATCTACATCGGCGCGCAGGGCATCCTCCAGGGCACGTACGAGACGCTCGCCGCGGTGGCCGCCAAGCGGTTCGGCGGCACGCTGGCGGGGACCTTGACGCTCACCGGCGGGTGCGGCGGCATGGGCGGCGCGCAGCCGCTGGCCGTCACGCTCAACGGCGGCGTGTGCCTCGTGGTCGACGTCGACCGGTCGCGCCTCGAGCGGCGCGTGCGCGAGCGCTACCTCGACGAGGTGGCCGACGACCTGGACGACGCCGTCCGGCGGGTCGAGGCGGCGAAGGCGGAGCGGCGGGCGCTGTCCGTCGGCGTGGAGGGCAACAGCGCGGAGGTCGTGCCCGAGCTGCTGCGCCGGGGCGTGGCGGTGGACGTCGTGACGGACCAGACGTCGGCGCACGACCCGCTGTCCTACCTGCCCGTCGGCGTCTCGGTGGACGAGTGGCACGACTACGCGGCCGCCAAGCCGGAGGAGTTCACCGACCGGGCGCGCGAGTCGATGGCCCGGCACGTGGAGGGCATGGTCGGCTTCCTCGACGCGGGCGCGGAGGTGTTCGACTACGGAAACTCGATCCGCGACGAGGCGCGCCGCGGAGGCTTCGACCGGGCGTTCGACTTCCCGGGCTTCGTCCCCGCCTACATCCGGCCGCTGTTCGCGCAGGGCAAGGGCCCGTTCCGCTGGGCCGCGCTGTCCGGCGACGCGCGTGACATCGCCGCCACCGACAAGGCCGTCCTCGACCTCTTCCCCGACGACGACCACCTGCACCGCTGGATCCGCGCCGCCCAGGAGCGCGTCGCGTTCCAGGGGCTGCCCGCGCGCATCTGCTGGCTCGGCCACGGCGAGCGCGACCGTGCGGGGCTGGCGTTCAACGACCTCGTCGCCTCCGGGGAGGTGAGCGCGCCGGTCGTCATCGGCCGCGACCACCTCGACTCCGGCTCCGTCGCCTCCCCGTACCGGGAGACGGAGGGCATGGCCGACGGCTCCGACGCCATCGCCGACTGGCCGCTGCTCAACGCGCTCACGGCCGCGTCGTCCGGCGCCACCTGGGTGTCGCTGCACCACGGCGGCGGCGTCGGGATGGGGCGGTCCATCCACGCCGGGCAGGTGTCCGTCGCGGACGGCACCGACCTGGCCGCGCAGAAGCTCGCGCGCGTGCTGTCCAACGACCCGGGGCTCGGCGTCCTGCGCCACGTCGACGCCGGGTACGACGACGCCGTGGCCGCGGCGTCGCGGGGCGGGCTGCGCGTGCCGATGCGAGAGTCGTAGGCATGCGCGAGGTGGAGCACCCGGGCGGTTCGCACCCGGCCACGCTGATCCTGGGGATCGGCGAGCTCACGACGAACGCCCCGGACGCCGTGGGCGTCGACCCGGTCGACGACCCGACGGGCGTGATCCGGGACGCCGCGCTGCTGCTCGACGGCGGGCGCGTCGCCTGGGCGGGCCCCGAGAGCGCGTGCGCCGACGGCGTCGAGGCGGCGCTGGGGCGCGCGCCGGACCGCGTCGTCGGGGTCGAGGGCCGCGCGGTGATCCCCGGCTTCGTGGACTCGCACAGCCACCTGGTGTTCGCCGGGGACCGGTCGGCGGAGTTCGAGGCACGCATGGCCGGGCGCCCGTACGCCGCGGGCGGGATCCGCACCACGGTCGCGGCCACGCGCGCGGCGTCGGACGACGCGCTGCGGGCGGTGCTGCGCCGGCACGTCGACCAGGCGCTCGCGCAGGGCACGACGACCCTCGAGACCAAGAGCGGGTACGGGCTGAGCGTCGCCGACGAGGAGCGGGCCGTGCGCCTTGCCCGCGAGGTCACCGACGAGGTGACGTTCCTCGGCGCGCACGTCGTGCCGCCCGAGCACTTCGGCGACCCGGACGGCTACGTCGACCTCGTCGTCGGCGACATGCTCGCCGCCTGCGCGCCGCACGCCCGCTGGGTCGACGTGTTCTGCGAGACCGGGGCGTTCACGCCCGAGCAGTCGCGCCGGGTGCTGGAGGCCGGCGCTGCCGCCGGGCTGGGCGTGCGCGTGCACGCGAACCAGCTCGGGCCGGGCGAGGGCGTGCGCCTCGCCGTCGACCTCGGCGCCGCCGCCGTCGACCACTGCACGTACCTGTCCGACGACGACGTCGCGGCGCTCGCGTCGTCGTGGGCGGCCTCCCCGGCGAGCTCCGGCGAGGCGCACGGCACGGTGGCGACGCTGCTGCCCGGCGTCGAGTTCTCCACCCGCCAGCCGTACCCCGACGCGCGCCGCCTGCTCGACGCGGGCGCCGTCGTCGCGCTGGCCAGCGACTGCAACCCCGGCTCGTCGTACACGAGCTCCATGCCGCTCATGGTGGCGCTCGCGGTGCGGGAGACCGGCATGACCGTCGCCGAGGCCGTCTGGGCCGCGACGGCGGGCGGGGCCCGCGCGCTGCGCCGCGACGACGTCGGGCACCTCGCGCCCGGCGCCCGCGCCGACGTCGTCGTCCTCGACGCGCCGAGCCGCACGCACCTCGCCTACCGCCCCGGCGTCCCGCTGGTGCACGCCCTCTGGAAGGACGGTCGGGCTCCTCGGCCGTGAACCCCAGACCACCCGGGTGAAATTGGGGCGTAGTGCCCACTCGAGGCCGGAATGGTGCCGAGTGTCCGATATGGTCGCGCCGCCTTGTTCTCCCGCGCATGGACCATGTGCGCCTTCGGCTGGAGCGCTCGATGTCGACCTCAGCACTGTGGCGGTTCCTCCCCTCGGCCCGGCGGGCGTGCGCGTCGCTCGTGGCGACCGGGCTCGTGCTCGGGCTGGCCACGACGACGGCCGGAGCCCTGCCCGCCCGCACGCTGCCGGGTTCGTCGAGTGCGACGGCGACCGAGGCGACGGACGCCCCCCTTCTCGACAGCGTGTTCGTGCAGGAGGGGACGCCGAGCCCCCACGGCGGGCAGGTCGTCGCCTGGGGCGACCAGGGCGGTCCCCTCGACGGCAGCTCGCCACGGGCGCTCCCGGACGGGGTGTACGCCGTCGGGCTCGCCACCGACGAGCACGAGGTCCTGGTCCTGCGGAGCGACGGGCAGGTCGACTCGTACCCCTACGACGTCTCCGGCGGACACAGCAGGCACCTGGCGCCGGCCGAGGGCGCCACGTTCACCGCCGTGTCGGTGAACGGGAACGGCGAGGCCAGGATCCTCAGGTCGGACGGCGTCGTGGTGGGCGCATCGGGCGAGCCCGTGAAGTCGCCCCCTGAGGGCCTGACGTACACCGCGATCGCAGGTGACCTCGCCCTGCGGTCGGACGGAACCCTCGACCCCGCCTCGGAACCGGGCGAGTCGTGCTCCGAGGCGCGCGACCCGGGTGCCGGGCTGCGCTACACGGCTGTCACGGCACGGCCGATGCCCGACAGCTGGGCCGCGCTCCGTAGCGACGGGGCGTACGTGCTCTGCCGGGCCGGGTGGGAGGGGGCCGCCATCGGCACGGTGGTCGAACCGCCGGCGGGTACACGGTTCGTCGGCATCGACATCGGACAGGAGGAGGTGATCGCGGCCACGGCGGACGGCCGCGTGCTGTCCTCGGGCGGAGCTCAGGTCGCTGCCGCTCCCCCCGGCCGGTCGGTCGTGTCCCTCGCCGCGATGTCCGAGGGGGCGGGTGCCGCGACGCTCGACGACGGGTCCATCCTGAGCTGGGGTCTCCGTGGCAAGGCCGCCGCCCCGCCTGTGGTCCCCGAGGGACGCGATGTCTACTCGGCCGTCGGTGGACATCACGGCCACGGCCAGCACTGGGCGATCGCCGTCGGCGATCCGATCTCCGTCAAGGTGTCCGCGCGGCCGGTGCAGGTCCCGGACCGTCCGTTGCGGGTCACGGACGTCGTCCGGCTCGACGTGACCGCCACGCTCGAGGACGGGACCCCGGTCGCCGGTCAGGCGGCGGTCGAGGCCAACGGCCCCGAGGGTCAGGTCGTGACGCTCGAGCCGCTTCCTCTCTGGTCCGGGTCTGCTGAGCTGGCCTTCCGGGCTGAGCAGCACGCACAGGTCGGGTCCCACGCCCTGACGGTGACGTTCTCCGGATCGCCCTATGCCACGACCACTGTCGCGACCTCGCTGGACTTCGCCGAACCCAGCCCGGTCGCGCTCACGACCTCGGGCCCGGCGACCTGGCACCAGGGCTCCGAGGACACCCTGTGCCTCTCGATCGCCACGGAGGACGGATCGCCCCTCTGGTGGCCGGGGTACGGCCAGGCCACCGTCACCGTGGACGGTGATTCGGCGACGGTCCACGAGATGAGCGGCCCGCCCGGGTCGGGCGCCCCGGCCGAGACCTGCATGCGCGAGCTCCAGCTCGAACCGGGCTCCTACACGGCCCATCTCGACTACGAGGGCTGGGGCGAGGTCGACTCCGCCGCGTGGACCGGAGGCATCGTGGTCCTCCCACCCGCTCCCACCCGGGTGGAGAGCGACCTGCCGTCATCGTGGCGCTATGGCCAGATGCCCGACACGGTGGAGGTCGACGTGCGCTCCGACTCCCTCGTCCCTGTGGGGACCGCCCGTGTTCGCCACGACGGGATGCCGTTCGGGTTCGGTGCCCAGCTCGACGACAACGGTCACGGCCAACTCTGGATCGGCAGCGAGGAGGAGCTGCTTCCCGGCATCTACCCCGTGGTCGTGGAGTATCCCGGCGGCTCTGGCTTCCTCCCGTCGCGCCTGGAGCGCACGGTCACCGTCCAGCCCGCTCGGTTCACCGCGGCCGTGCCGGGCATCTCCGGAACGACGAAGGTCGGCTCGACGCTGACCGCCGTCCGGGGCACGTGGTCGCCCGCGCCGACGAGCTTCCGCTACACCTGGAAGGTGGACGGCACCGCCGTCCCCGGTGCGACGTCGAAGACCTTCACCGTGCCGGCGTCCGCCAAGGGCAAGAGGATCACGGTGACGGTGGTGGGCGCCCGTGAGCACTACGAGACGACGTCGACGACGAGCGCCCGGACCGCCGCGGTCGCCCCCGGCACGTTCACGACGCCACAACCCACGGTCTCGGGCACGCGGAAGGTCGGCAAGACCCTGACGGTGCAGCGGGGAACCTGGTCGCCGGAGCCGTCGTCGGTGACGTACGTGTGGAAGGCGGACGGCGTGAAGATCGCGACGCGGTCGTCGCGCACGTTCGAGGTGCCGGCGTCGGCGAAGGGCAGGCGGCTGACGGTCACCGTGACCGGGTCGCGTCCGGGCTACTCGACAAGGTCCGTCACGAGCGCGCGCACCGCGGTGATCGCGCCGGGGACGTTCACGACGCCTCGGCCGACGATCACCGGCGTCCGGAAGGTCGGGGCGACGCTGACCGCGAGGCGTGGAACCTGGACACCGGTGGCGCCGTCGTCCGTGAGGTACGTGTGGAAGGCGGACGGCGCGAAGATCGCGACGCGGGAGAGCGCGCGGTTCGTCGTGCCGGCGCGTGCACGCGGGAAGCATCTGACCGTCACGGTGGTCGGTTCGCGGCCCGGCTACGCGACGAAGTCGGTGGCGAGCGCCCGCACGACGACCATCCGCTGACCCGCTACCTCGCAGGGCGCGTTGCCACCCCCGCCAGGACCTCCAGCACGCAGAGAGCGGCGAGGCGGACGGTGCGGCCGTCGGGGGAGTCGGCGGTCGCGTCCACCTCGGCGAGGTCGACGGAGCGGACGCGCGGGTCGGTGGCGGCGGCGCGGACCAGCGTGCGCAGCTCCCAGGCCGCCAGCCCGCCCGGCACGGACGCGGGGCAGCCGGGGGCGACGGAGCGGTCGCAGACGTCCACGTCGACGTCCAGGTGCACGGGCCCGCCCGCGGCGCCCGCGACCTCGAGCGCCTCGCGGACGACGTCGGCCCATCCGGCGGGGCCGTTCCCGCGGGCGCGGAGGTCGTCGAGCGTCACGACCGTGATGCCCAGGTCGCGGGCCCGGCGGGCGTAGGCCACGGAGTTGGCGAAGTCCGCGATGCCGACCTGCACGACGCGCGCGGGGTCCAGGCCGGCCTCGATCAGCCGGCGCACGGGCGAGCCGTTGGAGACGCCGTCGCGCAGGTCGTAGTGCGCGTCGAAGGTGACCAGGCCGGCGGTCGCGACGTCGTCCCCCCAGGCGCCGAGGGCCACCGGGACCGTGAGCGCGTTGTCCCCGCCCAGCGCGACGACGGCACGCGCCCCCGCCAGCGCCGCCCCCACCGCGGCTCGCGCGCGGGCCTCGCCGTCCGGCCCGTCCGGCTCGTCGACGTCGCCGTGGTCGACGACGGCCAGCTCGCCCAGGTCGACGGGCGCGCCGTCGGCGCCACGGATCAGCGCGGGGCTGTACCGGCGCAGCGCGTCGCGCACGGCGGCGGGCGTCGCGTGCGCGCCCGTCGTCGACAGCGACGTGCGCCAGGTGGGGACGCCGAGCAGGGCCAGGTCGGTGCGCGAGCCCGTCGGCGCAGGCCAGCCGCCCGCGCGGGGCCAGAGCGGGTCGTGGGGCAGGGGAGCGGAGGTCACCTGCCGACCGTACGACTCCCATGAGGTGCCTCACACACCCGGGGGACCCCCTGGGCATCGTGGTATCCCGCTGCTAGGGTCTGGCATTCGTGGGTTCGATACCTACGTTCGATCACGTCGATCATTCGATCGGCTGATCCCCGATCCCCCACCGAGCATGGAGTTCCCGTGGCCGTCAGCGTTCCTGTGAGGCACCCCCTCATCGCGCGCCTCGACGTCGACTTCCGTCGCGTCGCCAGCGCGCTGTGTCGCTGACCCACCGGCCCACCGTCAACGACGCCGTCGACGGCCGGAACCCGCGCCGCCGCTGACCGGCCCGCGCGAGGTCTCCCGCTCGTCCCCGCACTCCCCCGGGCGCCGTGCGCCCACCCTCTGCTGTCCCGGTGCTGCCCCGCGGCACCTCGGCGAAAGGTTCACCTGTGTCTTCCGCAACCAAGGTCCCCGGCGCGCAGCCGCGCGAACGCAAGGGCCTGCGCTTCCCGTCGTTCTCGGTCCAGATCCTGCTGGGCCTCGCGCTGGGCGTGCTGCTCGGCTGGCTCGCGCTGGCCCTCGGCCCGCAGGCCGACGGCGAGACGCCCAACGGCCTGACCACGACGCTCGACACCATCGGCTCGTCGTTCGTCACCCTGCTCAAGGCGATCGTGCCGCCGCTGATCTTCACGGCCATCGTCGCGTCGATCGCGAACCTGCGCTCCGTCACCAACGCGGCCCGCTTGGCCGGACAGACGCTGCTCTGGTTCGCCATCACCGCCGCGATCTCCGTGGCGATCGGCATCGGGCTGGGCCTCGTGTTCCAGCCGGGCCACAACACGACGCTGACCACGGCGGAGGCGGCCGAGCCGTCCAGCACCGGCACGTGGCTCGACTTCCTCAACGGCCTCATCCCGACCAACGTGCTCGGCCTGGGTGCGAAGACGTCGGTCGAGGCAGGGGCCGACGGCGCGCTGAGCGCCGAGACCGGCATCAGCTTCAACGTGCTGCAGATCCTCGTCGTCGCGCTGGTCATCGGCATCGCCGCGCTGAAGTCGGGCGCCAAGGCCGACCCGTTCCTCGCGTTCAACAAGTCCGCGCTCGCCATCGTGCAGAAGGTGCTGTGGTGGATCATCCGCCTCGCGCCGCTGGGCACGATGGGCCTCATCGGCAACGCCGTCGCCACGTACGGCTGGGAGTCGCTGCGCTCGCTCGCCTCGTTCTCCGTCGCGATCTACGTGGGCCTCGCGCTGGTCCTGTTCGTCGTCTACCCGGTGCTGCTCAAGGCCAACGGCCTCGGCGTCATCGCCTGGTTCAAGGGCGCGTGGCCGGCGATCCAGCTCGCGTTCGTCTCCCGCTCGTCGGTGGGCACGATGCCCGTCACGCAGCGCGTCACCGAGCGGAACCTCGGCGTGCCGAGCGAGTACGCGTCGTTCGCGGTGCCGCTGGGCTCGACGACGAAGATGGACGGTTGCGCCTCGATCTACCCGGCGATCTCCGCGATCTTCGTGGCGCAGATCTTCGGCATCGACCTGTCGCTGACCGACTACCTGCTCATCGCCTTCGTGTCCGTGGTGGGCTCCGCCGCCACCGCGGGCCTCACCGGCGCGATGGTGATGCTGACCCTCACGCTGTCCACGCTGGGCCTGCCGCTGGCGGGCGTGGGCCTGCTCCTCGCCGTCGACCCGATCCTCGACATGGGCCGCACCGCGGTGAACGTCGCCGGGCAGACGCTGGTCCCGACCATCGTCGCCAAGCGCGAGGGCATCCTCGACCTCGAGCAGTACCGCGCCGCGTCGTCGGAGCACCTGTTCGACGAGGACGAGGCCTCGCAGGACGGCGTGCAGGACGACGCCGCCCAGGCCGAGCCCGCGCAGGACGACGCCGGCCGCGAGCCGGTGGGCGCCGGCGCGAAGGCCTGACGGTCCGCAGCACGCGACGGAGGCCCGGTGGGGAGGACCCGCCGGGCCTCCGGCGCGTCCCGGGACCGGCTACCGGGCGAGGTCGGCGGCGTCGACCAGCCCGGCGCAGGGGACGGCGAGGACGTCGCCGCGGCGGAGGTCGCGCGGCAGGAGCACGACCGGCCCGCCACGGCCCGGGGCCGGGTGCACGGTGAACGGGCGCCGAGGCTCCGCGGACGCCCGGCCCACGAGCCGCGCCCGGTCGAGCAGGACGGCGCACCCGCCGAGGTCGGCGTCGAGCCAGGCCTGCCGCACGTCGTCCCCGAGCCGCGGGACGGCGTCCTCCACGCGCGCCAGGACGACCGTCCGAACCGCGGCGTCGCCCCAGAAGCGGTCGACCCGGGTGACGTCCGCGCCCACCGGGACGTAGACGCGCGGGGTCGGGTGGTGCTCGGCCAGCCGGGCCAGGCTGGTGCGGTCCACGAGCACGTCGTCCCCGGTGAGCTCGGTGCCCTCCGGCCACCCCTCGAGCGCCGGGCGGCGGGGGCGGACCAGGGTGGTGAACAGCGTCGTGAGGCTCATGCCTCCGGTCTACTGCGGGGCGGGCCCGCGGGACCCGGACCTCACGGGACGCATACGGGGACGAGCCCGATCCTCACGACTCCCCACCGTCCGGGTCGAAGCGGTAGCCCATGCCGGACTCGGTGACGAGGTAGCGCGGGACGGCCGGGTCGGGCTCGAGCTTCTTGCGCAGCTGCGCCACGTACAGCCGCAGGTACCCGGTGTCGGTCACGTGCTCCGACCCCCAGATCTCGGTGAGGAGCGTCTGGCGGGTGACGAGCTTGCCGGGGTTGCGCACCAGCCGCTCGAGCATCTGCCACTCGGTGGGCGTGAGGCGCACGTGCTCCGTCTGGCCGCCGCGGGCGCGCGTGACGCTGTGCGCGGAGAGGTCCACCGTGACGTCGCCGAACCGCACCACGGGGTCGGAGTCCCCGTGCGCGACGCGGCGGGTGAGGGCGCGGATCCGAGCCAGCAGCTCCTCGATGGAGAACGGCTTCGTCACGTAGTCGTCCGCGCCGGCGTCGAGGGCCTCGACCTTGTCGGCCGCGCCGGTGCGACCCGACACCACGAGGATCGGCGCGTCCGACCAGCCGCGCACGGCGTGGATGACGTCGATGCCCTCCAGCTCCGGCATGCCCAGGTCGATCATGAACACGTCGGGCCGGTGGTCGATGGCGCGGGCGATCGCCTGCGTCCCGGTGGTCGCCGTGACGATCTCGTACCCCTGCGCGGTGAGCGTGATCCGCAGGGCGCGCAGGATCTGCGGGTCGTCGTCGGCGATGAGGATCTTCATGGCGCGGTGGTCTCCGGTCGGTCGGCGGGGAGCGCGACGACCATCGTGAGGCCGCCGCCGGGGGTGTCCTCGGGGGTGAGCGTGCCGCCCATGCCTTCGACGAACCCCTTGGACAGCGCGAGGCCGAGCCCCAGGCCGGTCGTGTTGTCGGTGTCGCCGAGTCGCTGGAAGGGCACGAACACGTCCTCGCGCCGGTCGGCGGGGATGCCGGGGCCGTGGTCGACCACCCGGATCTCGACCGTGCCGGCGAACGTGCTGGTCGAGACCCGCACCCGCCGCCCCGCCGGCGAGTGCCGCAGCGCGTTGGCCAGCAGGTTCACCAGCACGCGCTGCAGCAGCACGGAGTCGGCGACGACGCTCGGCGCCGTGAGGTCGAGGTCCAGCTCCACCTCGCCGGGGCCGACGCCGAGCTCGTCGAGCGCGGGCAGCACGACGTCGGCGGTCTCGACGGGCGCGGTCGAGACGGCGAGGACACCCGCCTCCAGGCGGCTCACGTCGAGCAGGTCGGTGATCAGGGTGGCCAGCGCGGTGAGGCTCTCGTCGGCCGTCACGAGCAGCTCGTCCCGGTCCGCCTCGCTCAGCGCGCCGCGGGCGGAGCGCAGCCCGCTCACGGCGGCGGCGGCGGAGCTCAGCGGGCGGCGCAGGTCGTGGCTGAGCGCGGACAGCAGGGCGCTGCGCACGCGGTCGGACTCGGCGAGCTGGTCCACCTCGCTCGCCACCTCGGCCAGGTCGCTGCGCTCCAGCGCGGCCTGCAGCTGGACCGCGATGACGTGCAGGAGGCGGCGCTCGGAGGCCGCGAGGTCGCCGCCGGAGAGCTCGAGGACGGCGCGGTCGCCGACGTCGATCGTCGTGCGCGAGCCCGCCGGGTCGTGCTCGCCGTCCGCGGCCAGCACCGTGCCGCCGGCGACGAGGCGGGCCCCGGTGAGGCCGAACGCCTCCCGCGCCCGGCTCACCAGCGCCTGGACGGCGTCCTGCCCGCGCAGCACGCTGCCGGCGACCGTGGCCAGCACCTCCGACTCGGCGGCGGCCCGGTGGGCCGCGCGCGTGGTGCGGGCGGCGCGGTCCACGACGACGCTCACGAGCACGGCCGTGACGACGTACAGGACGAGCGCGACGACGTGCAGCGGCTCGCCCACGGTGATGGTGTGGATCGGCTCGACGAAGAAGTAGTCGAGCGTGACCCCGGACAGTATCGCCGCGTACACGGCGGGCCCCGCGCCGCCCACCAGCGCTACCACGACGACCAGCAGCTGGTACGACAGCACGTCGGAGACGATCGACTCCTCGCTGCGGACCGACACGAGCCCCCACGTCAGCAGCGGCCCGCCCAGCACGGCGAGCAGGAAGCCCGCCACGCGGCGCTTCGCCGACAGGGCGCCGCCCATCCGCGGCAGCCGGGTGCGGCCGCCCGCGGCGGCGTGGTTGACGATGTGGACGTCGATGTTGCCGGCCTCGCGCGTCACGGTCGCGCCGATGCCGGGCCCGCTGAGCGCGGCGGCGAGGCGGCCGCGCCGGGAGACGCCGATGACGAGCTGCGTCGCGTTGACGCCGCGCGCGAACTCCACGAGCGCCGTCGGGACGTCGTCGCCCACCACCTGGTGGTAGGTGCCGCCGAGCTCCTCGACGAGCATCCGCTGCCGGGCGAGCGCGCCCGGGGTCGCACCGCGCAGCCCGTCCTGGCTGGTGACGTGGACGGCGAGCAGGTCGCCGCCGGCGGACCGCGCCGCGATCCGCGCCCCGCGGCGCAGGAGCGTCTCGCCCTCGGGCCCGCCGGTGAGCGTCACGACCACGCGCTCGCGCGCCTCCCACGTGGAGTCGATCCCGTGCTCGGTGCGGTAGTGCTGCAGCGCCGCGTCGACCTCGTCGGCGAGCCACAGCAGGGCGAGCTCGCGCAGCGCGGTGAGGTTCCCGAGGCGGAAGTAGTTCGACAGCGCCGCGTCCACGCGTTCGGCCGGGTAGACGACGCCGGAGGAGAGGCGGTCGCGCAGCGCCTGGGGGGCGAGGTCCACGACCTCGATCTGGTCGGCGGCGCGCAGCACGGCGTCGGGGATCGTCTCCTGCTGCGCCACCCCGGTGATCTTCTGGACGACGTCGTTGAGCGACTCGATGTGCTGGATGTTGACGGTCGAGAGGACGTCGATGCCGGCGTCGAGCAGGGCGTCGACGTCCTCCCACCGCTTCGCGTGCGCCAGGCCGGGGGCGTTGGTGTGCGCCAGCTCGTCGACCAGCGCGACCTCGGGCCGCCGCGCCAGGACGGCGTCGACGTCCAGGTCGGTGAGCTCGACGCCGCGGTGCACGACGGTCGTGCGCGGCACGACCTCCAGCCCGCGGGACATCGCGGCCGTCGCGGCGCGCCCGTGCGTCTCCACGAGCGCGACCACGACGTCCTTGCCGTCGTCGCGCAGCCGCTTGCCCTCCTCGAGCATGGCGTAGGTCTTCCCCACGCCCGGCGCCGCGCCGAGGAGGACGCGCAACCTGCCGCGACCCATGCTCACCTCCCGAGCTCGTCCGTGCTCTCGTCGAGGGCCCCGTTGAGCTCCAGGACGTCGACCACGGGCTCCCCGAGGTACCCCAGGGCGCGACCCTCAGTGTGCCTCGCGACGAGGTCCGAGACCTCCTTGTCGGACAGGCCGCGGGCGGCGGCGACCCGCGCGACCTGGAGCTCGGCGTACTCGGGGCTGATGTGCGGGTCCAGCCCGGACCCGGACGCGGTGACGGCGTCCGCCGGGACGTCCGCCGGGTCCACCCCCTCCAGCGCGGCCACGGCCGCGCGCCGCTCCCCGATCGCGGCGACGAGGTCGGGGTTCTCGGGGCCGAGGTTCGACCCGGACGACGCGGCACCGTCCCAGCCGTCGCCCGCGGCCGACGGTCGCGGCTGGAAGTACTGCGGCAGGGGCGCTCCTTCCGCGTCCGTGAAGCCCTGGCCGATCAGGGCCGACCCGACGACGGTGCCGTCGCCGTCGCGCACGAGCGAGCCGTCGGCCTGCGCCGGCAGCACGAGCTGCCCGACGCCGGTGATCACCGCCGTGTAGCCGACGCCGAGCAGCAGGGTGAGGACGATCATCGCCCGGACCGCGACCCCGAGGGTCCGGCCGGTGCTGCGGGTGGTGGCGTTCATGGGTGTATTTCCTTCTTCCTGCTCTGCTCAGAACTGTGCTGTTCAGAACACCGTTCTGCTAGAACCCGGGGACGAGGCGGACGACGAGGTCGATGAGCCAGATGCCGACGAACGGCGCGACGATGCCGCCGAGGCCGAAGACCAGGAGGTTGCGCCCGAGGGTCTTCGACGCGTCCATGGGCCGGTACCGCACGCCGCGCAGGGACAGCGGGATGAGCAGCACGATGACGAGCGCGTTGAACACGATCGCCGAGACCACGGCGGACGACGGTGAGCTCAGGCCCATGATGTTGAGCGCCTCCAGGCCGGGGAACACGCCCATGAACATCGCCGGGATGATCGCGAAGTACTTGGCGACGTCGTTGGCGCTCGAGAAGGTCGTCAGCGCGCCGCGGGTGATGAGCAGCTGCTTGCCGATGCGGACGACGTCGATGAGCTTGGTGGGGTCGGAGTCGAGGTCGACCATGTTGCCGGCCTCCTTCGCGGCCGACGTGCCCGAGTTCATCGCGACGCCCACGTCGGCCTGCGCGAGGGCGGGGGCGTCGTTGGTGCCGTCCCCGGTCATCGCGACGAGGCTGCCGCCCTCCTGCTCGCGCCGGATGAGCTCCAGCTTGTCCTCCGGGGTGGCCTCGGCGAGGTAGTCGTCGACGCCGGCCTCGGCGGCGATCGCCGCGGCGGTCAGCGGGTTGTCGCCCGTGACCATGACGGTGCGGATGCCCATGGCGCGCAGCTCCGCGAACCGGTCCGCGATGCCCTCCTTGACGACGTCCTTGAGGTGCACGACGCCGAGCACACGCCCGGCCCCGCCCGGCGCCCGGACCGCCACGACCAGCGGCGTGCCGCCGGACCGGGCCACCCTCTCGACGGCGTCCTCGACCTCCGCGACGACCGGGGCGGCGGGGGTGCCGCCGTCGCCCAGCCAGGCCATGACCGCGCTGCCGGCGCCCTTGCGGATCTGCGTGCCGTCGGGCTCGTCGAGGCCCGACATGCGGGTCTGGGCCGTGAACGGCACGACCTCGCCGTGCGCGGTGTCGCCCACGTCCGCCCCGGCCCGGGCGGCGAGCGTGACGATCGACGCGCCCTCCGGCGTCGGGTCCGCGAGGGACGAGAGGGCGGCGGCGCGCACCAGGTCGCGGGCGTCGACGCCGGACAGCGGCAGGAACTCGCTCGCCTGCCGGTTGCCGTAGGTGATGGTGCCGGTCTTGTCGAGGAGCAGCGTCGTGACGTCGCCCGCGGCCTCGACGGCGCGGCCGGACATCGCGAGCACGTTGCGCTGCACGAGGCGGTCCATCCCGGCGATGCCGATGGCGGACAGCAGAGCGCCGATCGTCGTCGGGATGAGGCAGACCAGCAGCGCGACGAGCACCGCCACGCTCACCGGGCTCGCCGCGTACGACGCGATCGGGTTCAGGGTGAGCGCGACGACCACGAACACGATCGACAGCGACGCGAGCAGGATGCTCAGCGCGATCTCGTTCGGCGTCTTCTGCCGGCTGGCGCCCTCGACGAGCGCGATCATCCGGTCCACGAACGTCTCGCCGGGCTTCGAGGTGACGCGCACGACGATCCGGTCGGACAGCACCCGCGTGCCGCCGGTGACGGCGGACCGGTCGCCGCCCGACTCGCGGATCACGGGCGCGGACTCGCCGGTGATGGCGGACTCGTCCACGGACGCGATGCCGCGCACGATCTCGCCGTCGCCCGGCACGAGGTCGCCGGCGGCGACCACGACGACGTCGCCGAGGTCCAGGTCGGCCGACGACACGTCGTCGAGCGCGGCGTGCAGCGCCTCCGGGTCGGCCGCGTCGTCGTAGGCGGCGACGCGGTGCGCGACCGTGGCCGTGCGGGTCCGGCGGAGCGTGTCCGCCTGGGCCCTGCCACGGCCCTCCGCGACCGACTCGGCGAGGTTCGCGAACACGACGGTGAGCCAGAGGAACAGCGCGATCACGGCCGTGAACGAGCCGGGGACGACGGTGCCGCCCGAGGTCACGGGCCCGCCGAGGAACGGCTCGACGACGGCGAGCACCGTGGTCAGCGCGGCGCCGACCCACACGACGAACATCACGGGGTTGCGCCACATCTGGCGCGGGTCGAGCTTGCGGAACGCGCCCGGCAGGGCGGCCCGCACCTGGGCCCAGGTGAAGACCCCGCCCGGCGTGCGGGCGGCCTGCGGTGACGAGGGAGCGGGGGACGGGGTGTCGATCAGGGTGGTCATGAGTTACACGAGCCCTTCCGCCAGGGGACCCAGCGCGAGAACGGGGAAGTAGGTGAGCGCGGTGAGGACGACGACGACCCCGACGAGCAGCCCGACGAACTGCGGGCGGTGCGTGGGCAGCGTCCCCGCGGTGGCGGGCACCTTGTCCTGCCGGGCGAGCGACCCGGCGAGGGCGAGCACGAGCACGATCGGCGCGAAGCGCCCGAGCAGGATCGCGACGCCGAGCGCCGTGTTCATCCAGGGGGTGTTCGCCGTGATGCCGGCGAAGGCGGAGCCGTTGTTGTTGGCCGCGGACGTGAAGGCGTACAGGACCTCGGACATGCCGTGCACACCCGGGTTCCAGATCGTCGTCGAGACGACGCTCTCGCGCACCGCCGGGATCGCGAAGCTGAGCGCGGTGCCCGCCAGCACGAGCGTCGGGGTGACGAGGATGTAGAGGCTGGCGAGCTTGATCTCGCGGGGTCCGATCTTCTTGCCCAGGTACTCGGGCGTGCGACCCACCAGCAGGCCGGCGACGAACACCGCGATGACGGCGAGGACGAGCATGCCGTAGAGGCCCGACCCGACGCCGCCGGGCGCGACCTCGCCGAGCATCATGTTGAGCATCGGGACCATCCCGCCCAGCGCGGTGAACGAGTCGTGCATCGCGTTGACGGCGCCGGTCGACGTCGTCGTGCTGGTGGTCGCGAAGAGCGTGGTCCCGACGATGCCGAACCGCGCCTCCTTGCCCTCCATGGCGCCGCCCGCGAGCTGCGGGGCGGTGCCGTTCCCGGCGGACTCGAGCGCCGTCAGCGCGGCGAACGACGCCACGAAGATCACGCCCATCGCCGCGAGGATCGCGTACCCCTGCCGCAGGTCACCCACGATCCGCCCGAACGTCCGGGGAAGGGAGAACGGGACGGCCAGCATGAGGAGCACCTCGACGACGTTCGTCCACGCCGTCGGGTTCTCGAACGGGTGGGCCGAGTTCGCGTTGAAGAACCCGCCGCCGTTGGTGCCGAGCAGCTTGACGGCCTCCTGCGACGCCACCGGCCCGCCGGGGATGCTCTGCGCGCCCCCGGCCACGGTCGTGACGTCGGTGAACCCGTCGAAGTTCTGCACGACGCCGCCGATCATCAGCACCACCGCGCCCACCGCCGAGAGCGGCAGCAGGATGCGCAGGGAGCCCCGGACCAGGTCGACCCAGAAGTTGCCGATCGTCCCCGTGCGGCGGTGCGCGAAGCCGCGCACCAGCGCCACGGCCACGGCCATGCCGACCGCCGCGGAGACGAAGTTCTGCACCGCGAGCCCGGCGAGCTGCACCGTGTAACCGACGGTCTGCTCGGGCGAGTACGACTGCCAGTTCGTGTTCCCCACGAACGACGCGGCCGTGTTGAACGACAGGTCCGGCGCGACGGCGGGCAGCCCCAGCGAGTACGGCAGCCACTGCTGCGTGCGCTGCAGGGCGTAGACGAGCAGCAGCCCGACGAGCGAGAAGGTCAGCACGCCGCGCGCGTACGCCTGCCACGTCTGCCCGGAGCGCGGGTCGACGCCCAGCAGCCGGTACAGGCTCCGCTCGACGCGCCAGTCGCGGGGCGTGGTGTACACGGCTGCCATGTAGTCGCCGAACGACCGGTGGACGACCGCGAGGACGAGCGCGACGGTCCCGAGCGCGAGGACCGCCCCGACCCAGCCCATCAGAACTTCTCCGGCTTCACGAGGGCCACCACGAGGTAGACCAGCGCGGCCACGCCGAGCGCAGCGGCGAGGAGCTCGACGACGATCACAGCTTCTCCACCGCCTTCCCGATCCCGGCGACCAGCGCGAACAGGGCGATCACGCCCAGCACGTAGACGACGTCAAGCACCAGCACGTCCCCACTTCGATCCGACGGCCGGCCTCCGGAGAGGGTCGGGCCGGGCGCCCTTCCCGGGTGCCGACGACGATGCAACACCCGCCGGAAGCCCGTGAACCCCGTCCTCACGGGATCCATACGGCGCCGGGGCGCACCCTGACGGAAGTCCTACGGGCGTGGCCCCGCCACCTCGGAAAAGCCGGCGCGTGACGGCGGTCGGCCGTGCCAGGCTGCCCCGCATGGACTCCGTCGACGACGACACCCGGGCCGCGTGGGCCGTCGCCTCGCGCAAGTACACCGACGAGTACGACGAGCACCTCGAGCCGGCCCGCACCGCCCGGCTGCTGCCCGCGGAGGTCGCCGCGATCGGGGAGCTGGTCCGGGGCGCCGACGTCGTGCACCCGATGAGCGGCCACGGCCTCGACGACGTCGCCCTGGCGCGGCTGGGAGCGCGGTCCGTGCACGGCCTGGACTACAGCCCGGCACCGGTGGAGAGCGCGCAGCGCCGGGCCGACGAGCTCGGCCTGCCCTGCCGGTACACCCGCGCGACGCTGCCCGACAGCGGCCTCGACGACGCGTGCGCCGACCTCGTCTACACCGGCAAGGGCGCGCTCATCTGGGTCGCGGACCTGCCCGCCTTCCTCGCCGAGGTGCGCCGCCTGCTGCGGCCGGGCGGGCGGTTCTACGTCTACGAGGCGCACCCGCTGGTGCCGCTCTGGGCATGGGACGCCGACGAGCTCCGCGTGCGCCCGGACCGGGGGTACTTCGAGGCGTCGCACGTCAACGACACGTTCCCCGGCCACGGGGCGGTGGAGCGGCAGCGCACGCTCGCCGAGACCGTCATGGACTGCCTGTGCGCCGGGTTCGAGATCGAGCACCTGGAGGAGCACCCCGACCCGTTCTGGCGCCCCGACGGCATCGACGCCGCCGCCTGGGACGGCCGGGTCCCGAACGCGTTCAGCCTGCTGGCGCGCCGGGCCTGAGCGAGACGCTCAGCGCAGGTCGTACGCCGGGACCTTGTCGTCGGTCGCGAACGTGTCCGTCAGCCACAGCATCGATCCGTACAGCCACCGGTGGGTGAAGGTCCGGTCCCGCATCCGGATGCGGGCGTCCGTCGGCGGCGCCAGGAACGGCCCCGCGTTGCCGGTGCGCGCGACCCGGGTGGGCTTGCGCATCCGCCGGTCGTAGGCCGCGAACGCGGCCTCGTGGTCGCCGCGCGCCGCCGCGAGCTCGCCGGCGAGGACGTAGGCCCCGACGAGGGACAGGCCCGTCCCGAAGCCGCCGAGGGTGTTGGCGTGCCCGGCGTCGCCGACCAGCGCGAACCGGCCGCGCGTGAACGACGTCATGCGGGTGCGCGCCAGGGCGTCGAGGTAGAGGTCGTCCGCCCGGCGGACGGCATCGAGCGCGGCGGGCACGCGCCAGCCGGCGCCGGCGAACGCGGCCTCGAGGAACGCCCGCTGGGACGCGGTGTCGTGGCGGTCGTAGGTCGGTGCACCGCTGTCCGGCGCGCGGAAGACGAACAGGCTCGGCGCCTTCTGCCCACCGAGCAGCGCGAGCCGGCCGGGCTCGTTGTACCCGTAGGCGACGGCGCGGCCGTCGGAGCGGCGGGTCTCCAGTCCGTCGAGCGGCACCGCGGCGTCGGCCACCGCGTAGTAGTGCCCGAGGTGCTGCACGAGCTGCTCCTCCGGGCCGAACGCGAGCCGCCGCACCGCGGAGTGCACGCCGTCGGCGCCGACCACCAGGTCGAACCGCTCGCTCGGCCGGTGCGCGAACGCGACCTGCACGCCGTCCGTCGTCTCCGTCGCGCCCACGATCTCGTCGCCGAAGACGTACTCGGCGTCGCGGGCGGAGTGCTCGTGCAGGACGGCGGCGAGGTCGCCGCGCAGGACCTCCAGGTCGCCCCCGATGAACTCGCCCGGGATCACGGCGCGGACCCGGTCGTGGGCGTCGACCATGCGCCAGTCGGTCCGCGGGGTCTGGCGGGCGCGCACGTCGTCGAGGATCCCCGTGCGGTCCAGGACGTCGCGGTGCGTGCGGCCCTTGAAGTCGACGGCCTGGCCGCCGGGCCGGAGCGCGGGGGCCTTCTCGACGACGGTGACGTCGAAGCCGTTGCGGCCGAGCCAGCGGGCGAGCGCGGGCCCGGCGATGCTCGCGCCGGAGACGAGGACCTTCGAGGTGGACATGACCGCTCCTTCGGTGACCGACGCAATTGCGTCCGAAGGACACGGTAAACATCCGCGTACGATGGACGCAATACTTCAGGGCGCGCGAGACCGGCAGCCGCCGGGGGCAGGGGGAGCGATGGGCGCCGACCATCGGGGGGCCGGGGCGGGCGCGACGAGCACCGACGACGTCGTCGCGCTGCTGTGGCGGCGCGCGACGCCGGTCCGCCGCGGGCCCAAGCCGCGCTTCAGCGTCGACGGCATCGTGGCCGCGGCCACGGAGATCGCCGACGCCCGCGGCCTCGACGCGGTGACGATGCAGGCCGTCGCCGCGCGCCTCGGCACCACCAAGATGGCGCTGTACCGCTATGTGCCGGGCCGCGTCGAGCTGGACGCGCTCCTGCTCGACGCCGCGCTCGGGGCCGCGCCGCCCGCGCCGTCCGTGGCGTCCGGGGCGACGGGGGCGGACTGGCGGGCCGCGCTGACGGACTGGGCCGGCAGCGTCCACGCGCGGGCCCTCGCGCGGCCCTGGTCGGTCGAGCTCGCGCAGCGGCCGCACGTGCCCGGCCCCGTCGAGCTCGCCTGGTTCGAGGCCGGCCTCGCGGCGTTCGGGGATCTCCCGCTCACCGGCGCGGAGAAGCTCGACACGCTCGCCCTCCTGGTCGGTCACGTGATGTCGCTCGTGCGCCAGCAGCCGCGCGGCGCGTCGCCGGAGGGCGACCTTGCCGCCGGGCTCGGGCCCGTGCTCGCCGAGCACGCGGACGACTACCCGCTCACCGCGGCGGCCTTCTCCGACGCCGAGCCGGGCGGCCGCGACGACGCCCTGCGGTTCGGCGTCGCGCGCGTGGTCGCCGGGGTCGCGGCGCTCGCCGCCGAGCGCGCCTGACCGGGCGGGCGGCGGGTCGGCGTCAGGACGCCGCGGGCTCCGCATGGTCGGTCGGGGTGTGCACGATGTCGTAGTACACGTCGGTGTCCCCCTCCTCGGGGAACACGCGGTAGGTGAACTCCTCGTCGGTCAGCGTGACGATGTCCGAGTCGCGCTCGAACTGCACCTCGCCGGCGTCGTCCTTCGCGACGATGTGGCGGGTCGTGCCCTCCTCGTCGACCGTCCAGTCGCCCTGCATCTTCGGGCTGTCGTCGAGGTCGTACATGGTGAACGTGCCGTCGGCGTCGAAGTACGCCCAGCCGACGAAGGCGCTCACGTCCTCGTCGTCGAGCGGGACGTCGTCGCCCTCGGCGTCGGTCGCGCCGGTGGTCTCCCACGCGGTCGACGCGAGCACGTCGGACGGCGTCTGCGTCTCGTCGGCCGCCGCGGCCTCCTGCGAGGCGGCGGTCCCGGAACCGGCCGCGGCGTCGGCCTCGCCCGTGCTGCAGGCGGTGAGCGCCCCCAGCGCGATCAGGGCCGAGACGGCGATCGTGGCGGGCTTCGTCGACTTCGTGAGCTTCATGGAGCTGTCCTTCTCTCGTGACCGGGACGGCGGTGCGTGTCCCGGCGTGTCGGTGCGTCGGAGCCATCGTGGTTCCGGGCACCGGCCGTCCACATCACCTGCCGGGCTCGCCGGAGGTCAGCCGAACGGATGAGGCGCGACCGGCGAGAACCGCAGCAGCGCCCCCGGCGGCAGCTGGCCGAGCAGCCACAGGTGCGTCGACGCCACGGACGCGACCACCGGGTAGCCGCCGGTGAGCGGGTGGTCGACGCCGAACAGCACCGGCAGGCCGTCCGGCGGTACCTGCAGCGCGCCGGTCACGCAGCCCTCGCTGGGCAGCTCGCGCCCCTGCGCGTCGGCCGTCCGGGTCAGGGGCGCTCCGTCCAGCCGCAGCCCCACCCGGTCCGAGCGGTCGGTCACCCGCCACTCCTGGTCGAGCAGCGCGGCGAGGTCGGCGAACCAGTCGTCGTGCGGGCCGAGCACGACGGGGAGCGTCGTGACCTCGCCCGGTGCGGGCAGCGCCGTCGGGTTCGGAGCCCCGACGTCGTCCACCGCCACGGCTCCGCGCCCTGCCTTCCAACAAGCGATCTCTTGCGTCATCGCCCCGTTTGCTGCGGCAGATCGCTTGTTGGAAGCCATGAGGGAGAGGCGCGCGTCCGGGGCGAGGGGGTCCGGGCCGAGGTGGGCGAGGGTGTCGGTGGCGCGGGAGCCGAGGACGGGCGGCGCGGCGACGCCGCCGCGGACGGCGACGTACGTGCGCCGGCCGCGGGCGGGGGCGCCCAGCGCGAGCTCGTCGCCGGCGCGCAGGCGGAACGCCCGCGCCAGGGGTGCGCGGCGGGCGTCGTCGGGGTCGCCGCCGCAGTGCACGACGGCGTCCGCGTCCGCCCCGGCGAGCGCGACGACGGCGTCGGTGCGGGCGCGCAGCCGCAGACCGCCGCCCACGGCCTCGACGGCGGCGGCCCCGCCCGGGTTGCCCACCGCGCGGTTCGCGGCGCGCAGGCTGCGCGCGTCGGCCGCGCCGGACGCGGACACGCCGAGGTGCGCCAGCCCCGGGCGGCCGAGGTCCTGCACGAGCGCCTGCAGCCCGGGCGTCACGACCTCCAGCACCTCCAGCCCTGTGGCCGATGTCGTCGGCGCGGCAGTCTCGGCTCGCGGCGGCAGCTCGGACTGCCGCGCCGGGCCGGAACTGCCGTCGTGAGCGAGTCCGGCGCCGCGGGCCGACGCGCGCACGGCCGTGAACCGCACCCGGTCGCCGGGAGCCCACGGGGTGGGAGGGTCGCGGTCGGCGTCCCAGGTGACGACGTCGGTCCGACCGACGAGCTGCCACCCGCCCGGGCTGGAGCGCGGGTAGACGCCCGAGTACGGTCCGGCGAGCGCCACGGACCCGGCGGGCACCCGGGTGCGCGGCGACTCGCGCCGCGGCACGACGAGCGTCTCGTCGTCCCCGGTCAGGTACGCGAACCCGGGGGCGAAGCCGACGAAGCCCACCACCCACGACGCCCCCGTGTGCCGCCGCACCACCTCCTCCGTGCTGCACGCGAGCAGGCGTCCCACGTCGTCCAGGTCCTCGCCGTCGTACACGGTGGGGATCTCGACGAGCCGCCCGCCGGCGTCCTCCCCGGTCGGTCCTACGACCGCGGTCGCCCGCGCGCGCAGCCCGTCCGCGAGGCGGGTCGCGGGCAGCCGCCACGGGTCGAACGGCACCAGCAGCGTGCGCGCGCCGGGCACGGCCTGCCCGACGCCCGCGACGGGGTCGTCGCGCAGGGACGCGTGGAGCGCCAGGGCCTGTGCGACGTCGTCGACCTCGACGAGCAGGGCGTCGTCGCGCACGGGCAGGACACGCACGGTGTGGACACGCGCGGGCGGGACCTGCTCGGGCCCGCCCACGCTCAGGCCCTCGACGACGCCGGGGCGAACGCGGCGAGGGCGACGCCCGCGTCGTCGAACGCCGCGCGCACCCGCCGGGCCATCGCGACGGCGCCGGGCGTGTCCCCGTGCACGCACACCGAGTCGGCGGGCACGCGCACCACGCTGCCGTCGACGGCCTCGACCACGCCCTCGGTGACGAGCCGCAGCATCCGCCGGGCCACGACGTCCGGGTCGTGCAGGACGGCGCCCGGCTCGCCGCGGGGCACCAGCGTGCCGGCGGGCGTGTAGGCGCGGTCGGCGAACGCCTCCGCCGCGGTGGCCAGGCCCGCGGCCTCGGCGGCGGCGAGGGAGAGGGTGCCGGGCAGCCCGAGCAGCACGAGGGACGGGTCGACGGCGGCGACGGCGGCGGCGACGTCGTCCGCCACGCGCCGGTCCACGGCCGCCCGGTTGTACAGGGCGCCGTGCGGCTTCACGTAGGTGACTCGGGTGCCCTCGGCGGCGGCCAGCGCCTGCAGCGCGCCGACCTGGTAGACGACGTCGGCCCGCAGCTCGGCCGACGGGACGTCGATGTCGCGGCGCCCGAAGCCCGCGAGGTCGCGGTATCCGACGTGCGCCCCGACGGCCACGCCGCGGGCGGCGGCCAGGCCCACCGTGCGACGGATCGACGCCGGGTCGCCGGCGTGGAAGCCGCACGCCACGTTCGCCGACGAGACGACGTCGAGCATCGCCTCGTCGTCGCCGAGGGTCCAGCGCCCGAACCCCTCACCGAGGTCGCTGTTGAGGTCGACGGTGGTCATGCGTCCAGTCTGCCGCGCCATGTCCCCGGCGGGCGGGGCGTATCAGGGCGCCGCGACGGTTGCTCCGGTCATGGTGTGCGGATGAGCGTCGCGTGAACTCTCGTCGCAGGGGTGGCAGGAGCGTGCCGCGTGCCGCACAGTGAAGGGACGGTCCTGTCGCCCGTGTCACACGACGACGCCGAGGTGTGGCAGGATCCGAGCGCCTGAGCAGTGCCGATGGGGGAGGTTCGTCGTCGTGAGGTCTCCGAGGGACACCGGACGGGGCGTGCGTGTCGGCAGGCTGCTCGCGACGGCGACGGCGACGTGCGTGGTCGCGGCGGGGTTCCTCGCGGCCCCCGTGGCAGGCCTCCCGTGGAACGACGGCCGCCTCCAGACCCTCGCCGCCGACCAGCACACCCCCGACGTCGGAGCCGGCAGCCCGGTGGGCGAGGGCGTCTCCGTGGGCGTGGTCGGGACGCCGGGGTCGACCGGCCCGGCGACGCTCCAGGAGGTGCTGGGCGTCCTCGAGCGCGCGGAGCTCGCCGGCCAGGACGCCGGCCGGAAGGTGACGCCCGCGGTGGACCAGGCCGCCGCCGAGCTCGGCATGCTGCTCAGCACGTACCTCGCGCAGCAGTCCGCCAGGTCGTCCGACCGCCCCTTCGCGGCCGCGGACGCCGAGGTGCCCTCGCCCGTGCTCCCGGCCCCCGCGACGGGGCCCGAGGCGACCGAGCCCGAGGTGACCGAGCCCGACGAGCAGACGCCCGACGTCGCGCCCTCGGCGCCCGCCGACGAGCCGCGGGCTGTGGCCGTCGCGCGCCAGGTCGCGATCGACCCCGCCGACGAGCCCGCCCCCGTGGCCACGGGGGCGCGGCCCGGCGCCGTGCAGCCCGATCCCGTGCAGCCCGATCCCGTGCAGCCCGATCCCGTGCAGCCGGACGCCGTGCAGCCGGACGCGCAGTCCGCGGACGAGAACGGGCACGACGGCGACGAGGTGACGTTCGACGACCTCGTCGTCGCGGCCACGCGCCTGGCGACGCTGCTGGACCCGGCGACCACGACCCTGCAGGCGGGCATCCTGCCGGCGGGTGCGGACGGGACGGTCGCGGCGCGCGCCATGCTGACGGCGAGCCTGCTCGAGGTGGTCGACCGCTACGGCCGGAGCACGGCGGGGTACGCCAACGGGCGCATCCCGGCGTCGGCCCTGTGCCCGCTCGACTTCGCGCCCGGGCACATGCTGCGCTGCGACGCCGCGGAACAGCTCTCCGCGCTCAGCAAGGAGTACGAGAAGGAGTTCGGGGTGCCCATCCCGATGACCGACTCGTACCGCTCGCTGGAGCTGCAGATCCGCGTCAAGGCCACCAAGGGCTGGCTGGCGGCGACGCCGGGCACGTCGAACCACGGCTGGGGCCTCGCCGTCGACCTGGGCTACCCGATCTCCACCTTCACGTCCGCCGAGCACGCGTGGATGCGCGTGCACGGGCCGGACTACGGCTGGGACAACCCGTCCTGGGCGCGCTCCACCGGCTCGAAGCCCGAGCCGTGGCACTTCGAGTTCTTCGCCGCCGGCCCCATCCCCGACCGGGCGTGGAAGGCCGACGACGTCGCGGGCGGCGGCGGGCCGACGGCCCCGGCGGAGCGTGACGACAAGCGTGACGACAAGGGCGCGGGGCACGCGAAGGGGCACCAGGGCGCCACGGGCGGCCCCGCGAAGGGGAGCTCCGGCGAGAAGTCCGGCACCGGATCGGGCTCGTCGGGCACGAGCACGGGCGACAGCGGCGCGAAGCCCGGGAAGACCGCGCCGGCCAAGGTCACCGTCCCCGACCTCGCGGGCTCGACCGTCGGCGCGGCGACGAAGAAGCTGCACGCACTGGGGCTCGAGGTCCGCACGACGACGCGGGAGAGCGACAAGCCGAAGGGGCAGGTCCTGAAGACCCGGGACGCCGGCACGAAGGTCACGAAGGGCACGAGGGTCACCCTCGTCGTCTCGAGCGGCCCGGCGAGCGACCCCGAGCCGACCCCGGAGCGGGTGGCGCTGCCCGCCGTGGCCGGCCAGGACGCCGGTGCGGCGGAGCGGGCCCTGCGGGACCTGGGGCTCGACGTCACCGTGGTGAAGGAGCACAGCACGAAGCGGCCGGCCGGCACCGCCCTCCGGACCGAGCCCGGCTCGGGCACCAGGGTGGCCGTCGACTCGTCCGTGACCCTGGTCGTCTCCAGCGGCCCGGAGCAGGTGATGATCCCCGACGTCACCGGGTGGACCGTGGCCGACGCGCGGGCGAAGCTCGAGGGCCTCGGGTTCGTGGTCGAGGCGTCGGGCGACGTCGAGGACGACGACCTGGTCGTCGAGACCACGGACGCCGGCGCGAAGGTGGACAAGGGCTCGACCGTCCTGATCACCGGGGGCCAGGCGAAGCCCGTCCCGGACGTCGCCGGCATGACCGTGGCCGCCGCCCGGGAGGAGCTCGAGGTCCAGGGATTCGTGGCCGTGGCCGAGGAGGGCGTCGAGGACGACGCCGTGGTCGCGGAGACCTCCCTCGCCGCGGGCAAGCCCGCGCTGCTGGGGAGCAAGATCATCCTCGTCGTGGCGACGGGCACGGACGAGTGACGCCCACCGCGCCGCCCGCCGAGACCCCCGGCGAGCGGCGGACGCGCGAGGCGCTGGAGGCGTCGGGCGTGGCGTTCGACATCGTGCGCCACGGGCCGGTGCGCTCGCTCGCGGAGGCCGCGGCCGCGCGCGGCGTCACGCCGGCGCAGGTGGTCAAGACGATCGTGGTGCGCCGTGGGGACGGCGACTTCCTCTTGGTGCTGGTGCCGGGCGACCGCACGATCGCGTGGCCGCGGCTGCGCTCGCTGCTGGGGGTAACCCGGCTGTCGATGCCCGACAAGGAGGTGGCGCGCGACGTCACCGGGTACGAGCGCGGCACCATCACGTAGGGCTCCCGACCAGGTCGGGAGCCCTACGGTCTCATCTCATTGCACGGCGGC
>NZ_JBHXAW010000004.1:0-40492 GCF_042726645.1 Isoptericola sp. NPDC060257 | reverse complement strand
GCGTACGGCATCTTCGAGATCGAGACGCCGGGCGGCGACCCGGTCGTGGCGCAGATCAACTCCTCCTGGGCGGTGCGCGTGTACCGCGACGAGCTCGTGGAGTTCCAGGTCGACGGCACCCACGGCTCCGCCGTGGCGGGCCTGCGCAAGTGCGTCGCTCAGCAGCGCGCCCACACCCCCAAGCCCGTGTGGAACCCGGACCTGCCCGTCACGGAGCCTTTCCGCGACCAGTGGCTCGAGGTGCCCGCGAACGCCGACCTCGACAACGGCTTCAAGCTGCAGTGGGAGGAGTTCCTGCGCGACGTCGTCGCCGGCCGCCCGCACCGCTTCGACCTGCTGTCCGCCGCGCGCGGCGTGCAGCTCGCCGAGCTGGGGCTGCAGTCGTCGGCCGAGGGCCGCCGCCTCGACGTCCCGGAGATCACGCTGTGACGCCCCCGGCTCGGCTCGCCCCGGCCCTCGACCCCGCGCTCGCCCCCGAGCTGGCGCCCAGCGGCGTCACCGTGCGCCTCCCCCGGTTCGACGCCGCGGGACGCGCCACCGGCACCGAGGTGCGCGAGCTCAACGCGCCGGGCCCGTGGCACGCCCCGGCCGCGCCGATCACGTCGCGCGTCGCGTTCGCGGCCGCGCACGTCGTGCCGCAGGTCGGCGCCGAGAACGTGCCGGGCGCGCCCGCCGTCGTCGACTGGGACGCGACGCTCGCCTACCGGCACGAGATCTGGCGGTTCGGGCTCGGCGTCGCCGACGCCATGGACACGGCCCAGCGCGGGATGGGCCTGGACTGGGCCGCGACGCAGGAGCTGGTGCGCCGGTCGTCGGCCGAGGCCGCGTCCGTCGGAGCGCGCATCGCGTGCGGCGCGGGCACCGACCAGCTCGACCCCGCGTCGGTCGAGCCCGGCGAGGCGGGCCTCGCCGCGGTGATCGACGCCTACCGCGAGCAGGTGCACGTGGTGCAGGACGCCGGGGCGCAGGTCATCGTCATGGCCTCGCGCGCGCTGGCGAAGGTCGCCCGCTCCCCCGAGGACTACGCCCGCGTCTACGACGCCGTGCTGGCCGAGGCCGACAAGCCCGTCGTCCTGCACTGGCTGGGCACGATGTTCGACCCGGCCCTGGCGGGCTACTGGGGGTCCGACGACGTCGCGTCCGCGACCGCCACGTTCCTCGACCTCATCAAGGCCCACCAGGACCGGGTCGACGGCGTCAAGGTGTCGCTGCTCGACGCGCAGCACGAGATCGGGCTGCGCCGGGCGCTGGCTGGTCTCGACGGCTCGCCCGTGCGTCTGTACACGGGCGACGACTTCAACTACCCCGAGCTGATCGCGGGCGACGAGCAGGGGCACTCCGACGCCCTGCTCGGCATCTTCGCCGCGATCTACCCGGCCGCGTCCACGGCCCTCCAGGCGTTCGACGCCGGAGAGGGCGCGCGTGGGCACGCGATCCTCGCCTCGACCGAGAAGCTGGGCCGGCACATCTTCGCGGCGCCGACCTACTACTACAAGACGGGCGTGGCGTTCCTGTCGTGGCTGAACGGCTTCCAGTCCGGCTTCCAGCTCGTGGGCGGCCTCCAGTCCGGCCGCTCGCTGGCGCACCTCGTGGAGCTGGCCCGTCTCGCCGACGGCTGCGGCATGCTGCTCGACCCGGCCCTGGCCGCCCGCCGTCTGGACGCCCTGCTGGTGACGAACGGGGTGTCCGCATGAGCCTGTCGGGCACGGAGCCCACCGGGGCGGGCCACGCGTCCGACACCGACCTGAGCCGCTGCTCCCTCAACACCGCGACCGTCAAGCACGCCACGCTCGCGGAGGCGGTCGACGCCGCGGCCGCGGCCGGGCTCGGCGCGGTCGGCCTGTGGCGCCACCAGGTGCAGGAGCACGGCGCGGAGAAGGCGGCACGCATCGTGTCGGACGCCGGCCTGCGCGTCTCGTCGCTGTGCCGCGGCGGGTTCCTCACGGCCGCGGACGACGCGGGCATCGCCGCCGCGCTCGACGACAACAAGCGCGCCATCGAGGAGTCGGCGGGCGTCGGCACCCGCGAGCTGGTGTTCGTCGTCGGCGGCCTGCCCGCCCTCAGCAAGCCCGGTCGGGGCCCGCGGCCCGACGCCGGGCCGGGCGACCGCGACGTCGTCGCCGCCCGCGCCCGCGTGGCCGACCGGATCGCCGAGCTCGCGCCGTTCGCGGCCGAGCACGACGTCCGGATCGTGCTCGAGGCGCTGCACCCGATGTTCGCCGCCGACCGCGCGGTGATCTCCACCCTGGGGCAGGCGCTCGACCTCGCGGCGCCGTTCGCGCCGGAGACCGTGGGCGTCGTCGTCGACACGTACCACGTGTGGTGGGACCCGCAGCTGCGCGGGTCGATCGCGCGCGCCGGGGCGGAGGGGCGGATCGCGGGCTACCAGGTCTGCGACTGGAACCTGCCGCTCGCCGCCGACCCGCTCAACTCGCGCGGCCACGTGGGCGACGGGTACGTCGACTTCCCGACGATCTCGCGCTGGGTCGCCGAGGCGGGCTACGCCGGGGACGTCGAGACCGAGATCTTCAACGAGGAGATCTGGGCCGACGACCCCCGCGACACCGCCCGCACGGTCGGCGAGCGGTACGCGCGGCACGTGCTGCCGCACCTCTAGGGCCGACCGCCCTCCAGCACACCGGGCCTTGACACCCCGGTGCGGGTCTGTCGCCGACGCCGGCCCGCCGCACGACGCCCCGTCGCCTCCCCGGACGGCGGGGCGTCGTCGTGCGCGGGCCCGTGTCCCGCACCGGTCCCGCACCCGTCCGTACTGATCAGGAACGGAGAAGCGCGGCGGGGAGGTGTCTCCCTAGCCTGGTTCTCAGCGGCGCACGACGGCGCCGCCCCACCCACCGGGAGGAACGTCATGGCCACGTCCGAGGGTCTGAGCGCCGACGAGCGCGCGGCAGTGAAGCAGCGCGCCAAGGAGCTGCGCGAGCAGGAGAAGGCCGGCAAGAACCGTGCCGCGGGCGAGAAGGCGGTGCGCGAGGCGATCGAGCCACTCGAGGGCACCGACCGGGCCATCGCCGAGGGGCTGTACCGGGTCACCTCCGAGGTCGCGCCCCACCTCGTGCCCAAGACCTACTACGGCATGCCCGGCTTCGCGGACGCCGCCGGCAAGATGGTCGTCTTCGTGCAGCCCGCCGCGAAGTTCAAGACCCGCTACGCGACCGTCGGCTTCGACCCCGCGGCGCACCTCGACGACGGCGACTTCTGGCCGACCGCCTTCGCGGTGCTGGCCTGGACCCCAGCGTTCGAGGAGAAGCTCACCGCCCTGGTGCGCAGGGCGGCGGGCTGAGCCGGCGTCAGGCCGGCCGTGCCTCGGCGCGCGCGAGCTCGGTGATCCCTCGCGCCTCCAGCGCCGCCGGGTCGGCCGCGGTCGCGCTCGTCACGACGGTGACGTCCGTGCCCCGCTCACGCAGCTCGTGCCACAGCTCGAAGACGGCGCCGCCCGGCCCGAGCGAGGGCCGCGAGCGCGGGAGGTCGTCGTCGTCGACGTCGACCACGACGCCGACGGTGCGGGGCTGCGCGAGCGCCAGCGCTCCCCGCCGGGCGTCCGCGACGACCTCGGCGAACCGGCGGCCGAGCGGCTTGACCCGGTTCTCGGTGTCGAGCAGGCCGAGCGAGTACTCGAGGTCCTTGTAGTCGGCGAGGTCGCGCGTGACGTCGTGCGAGCACCACCAGGTGACGGCGAACAGCTCGCTCGAGGTGAGGGCCGCCTCGATGGTGCGCGAGCAGAACTCGGGCATCTCGGCCTCGGCGAGGTTCATCGACGGGGCGCCGACCTCCTGGAGCCACACCTGGCGCCGCGGGTCCGTCGCGAAGGCCTTCGACAGCTCGATCATCCACTCCGCGTGGCGCACGGACTGCGGCGAGAGGGCGCCGTAGGTCGCGGCCGTGCCGTTGAAGATCCAGGAGTGCACGGTCGTCATGTCGCCGAGGCGCGCCGCGTGCTCGGGCAGGAACGAGTGGTCGTCCCAGTACCAGAGGTGGTCGTTCTCGCTGTGCACGACGACGTGGCGCGGGTCGCGGTCGCGGGGCGCGTCGAGCAGCGAGGTGAGCCAGTGGGTGACCTCGTCCGTGGTCGCCGGCATCGCCGCGGGGTTCGGCTCCAGGAACTGGTTGAGCTCGTTCCCGAGGGTGAGGCCCAGGAAGTTCGGGCGGTCCCGCACGGCGTCGTACACGGCGGCCACGAGGGCGGCCTGGGCGTCGACCGCGCCCTGGTCGGCGAACATGTTGCCGTCGTGCCAGTTCACGAGCCAGGCAGGGACGAAGTCGAAGCCTGACATGTGCCCCTGGATGACGTCGACCGCGACGTCGAGCCCGAACTCCGCGGCGACGTCGGTGACGAGCGCGACGTCGTCGAGGGCGCGCCGGCGGACCAGCGTGCGGTTCGGCTGCAGCACGGGCCACAGCGGGAAGACGCGGACGTGGTCGGCGCCGAGCCCGGCGATCGCCTCGAAGTCGGCGCGGACGACGTCGGGGTCGACGGCCATCCACTGGAACATCCAGTCGCGGGACGGGGTGTAGTTGACGCCGAAGCGCGGCACGGTCGAAGTCAAGGTGCTTCCTCGCTGTGTCTCGGTGGGGCGGGTCTCGGTGGGGCGGGTCTCGGTGGGTCTCGGTGGTGCTGGGTGGGTTACCGGGGTGCGGGCGCCGTCGAGTCGCGCACGACCAGACGACGGCCGCTGACGGTCCGGGACTCGGCGGCCTCGCCGCGCACGAGTCGTTCGAGCAGCGCGACCGCGGTGCGCGCGCTCTCCTCGACGGGGGCGTCGAGAGCGGTGAGCCGCGGCCGCACGAGGGAGGACACCCAGGAGTCCTCCCAGGCCACGACGGACAGCTGGTCCGGCACCCGGACGCCGACCTCCGGCGCGTGCGCGACGATCTGGGCCGCGATCGACTCGCTGTCGACGACGATCGCGGTGGCGGCACCGAGGCGGCCGAGCAGCTCGGCGACCGGGTCGTCGGCCTCCGGGTCCCAGGCGTGGAAGGTGGCCTCGACCCCCAGCTCGGCGGCCGCACCCGCGAAGCGTCGGTCGCGGGTCCCCGTGTGCGCGAGGCCCGGGGCGTCGGTGACGCGGGCGACGCTGCGGTGGCCGAGTCCGGCGAGGTGGCTGAGGACGGTGGTGAACGCCGTCTCGTCCTGCACGGTGACGGCCGCGACCCCGTCCCCGACCGGCGCACCGAGCAGCGCCGCCGGGGCGCCGAGCTGCTTGACGAGGAACAGACGCGGGTCGTCGTCCCGCACGTCCACGAGCAGGAACGCGTCGACCCGCTGCTCCGCCCACCACTGCCGGTAGACCCGCTCCTCCTCGTCGGCCTGCACCAGGGTCAGCGAGAGCGACCACCCGATGTCCGCGAGCGGCTCCGTGAGCCCGGCGAGGAGGCGCATGAAGAACGGGTCGCGGCCGAAGGTGTCCCGCGACCGGGCGATGACGAGCCCGAGGCTGCGGCCGCCCTGCCCCGAGACCTTGCGGCTCGCGTAGTTCGGCCGCCAGTTGAGCTCGTCCGCCGCCGCACGGATCCGGGCCGCGGTCGCCTCGGAGACGTTGGGCCGCCCGTTGAAGGCGTGCGACACGGCGGAGGGCGAGACGCCGGCGCGCCGGGCGACGTCCGCGATCGTCACGCGTTTCGGGCTCGTTGCAGTCATGGTGCGTCCGAGAGTAGGGGGTTGACCCTCGCATGTAAAGCGGTATACGTTGCACGCCACTTGATGTGTACCGCTTTACAACGAGCGGTGTCGGAGGACGGTCTCCGACCACCCGAACGACGCACCGTAGCTCCCAGGGAGGCTCAGTGACCCACGACGTCAGCAGGCGTGCCGTGCTGAAGGCCGTGTTCGGCAGCGCCATCGCCACGCCGCTCCTCGCGAGCTGTGGGGCCCTCGTCCCCGCCTCCAGCGGGCCGGGCTCGATCTCCGTGCACACCCAGCTCAGCGGCGCCGTCGCCGGCGCCCAGGTGTTCTCGGAGGTGGTCGCGGCCTACCAGCGCCGCACGGGCCGCACCGTCGCACAGCTCAAGAACGGCTCCGACCTTCCCATCGTCTTCGAGACGAGCACCCTCGCCGGCAAGCAGGCCGACGTCGCGATCGTCAACATGATGGGGCGCACCCTCGGCTGGACGGGCGCGGGCGCGACCATCCCCGTCACCGACCTGCTCGACGCCTGGGACCTGCGGGACAAGATCCTCCCCGAGGCCGTCGCCGAGTGGACCGACGACGAAGGACGTCTGCGGGCGTTCCCCTTCACGCGCACCAACTGGCCCGTGTCGTTCAACACCGGGCTGCTCGAGGAGGCCGGCGTCGAGATCCCCACCACCTCGGACGAGCTCGTCGCCGTCGCGGACGCCCTGCGCTCGAAGGGCATCGGGCCGGTGACGGTCGGCGGCTCCGACTGGAGCGGGCAGAAGCTGTTCCTCCAGATCCTCCAGGGCTTCCTGAGCCAGGAGGAGGCGCGCACCGTCTTCTCGACCGGCAGGCTGTCCGAGAGCGCAGGTGCGGTCGCCGGCGTGGAGCACTTCGTCGAGCTGCGCGACGCGGGCGTCTTCGTCGACGACGTGCAGGGCTACACCTCGGACTCGGAGCTCACGCAGTTCAACACCCGCAAGGCCGCGATCGTGCCCGCGATGTCCTCGGCGCTCGCGCTCGTCCCGAACGAACGGGCGAAGGAGGTCACGGTGGGCGGCTGGCCGATGCCGTCCGAGGGGGGCGTACTGGCCCGCCCCAGCGTCATCAAGAGCTACAACGGCCACGGCATCTGGATCAGCGAGAACGGCGCGGACAAGCTCGACCTCATCAAGCCGTTCGTCCAGGACCTGTACTCCGACGAGGTCACCGACGCGTTCATCCTGGGCTCCGGCCGCGACATGAACCGGGTCACCGACACGGTCAGCCAGGACTTCCCCCTGGTCGCGCAGGCGTCCCGCCTCACCGACGACGACGTCACGCCCGTGATGCTGCCCGACCTGCTCATCCCCGACTCCGTCTTCGAACCGATGATCAAGGTGACCGCCATGGCCTACGGGTCCTCCGCGTCCGCCGAACGGATCGTCGACGCGTTCGAGAAGTCCTACGACGCGGCCTGACCGCCGGCGCCCCGAAAGGATCCCCATGACCGCGCTCGTCGACGCCGACGCCCCCGCCGCCACCCGCACCCCACCGCCGGGCACCTCCCGGACCCGCCGCCGGACGCTCCGCGAGCGGTTCCCGGGCCTCGCCCTGCCCGCCCTCGTCTGGTACGCGGTGTTCATGATCGGCCCCGTGGTCGCGATGTTCGTCATCGCGTTCCTGTCCTGGCCGGGCATGCTCGTCACGCCGAGCTTCTCCGGCCTCGACAACTTCGCGGCCGTGTTCTCCGACGCGACCTTCTGGGCCGCGACGCGCAACTCCGCCGTCCAGATCGTCGTCGGGCTGCCGATCATGATCGTGCTGGCGTTCCTGCTCGCGTTCTACGTGGTGCAGAAGCCCCGCGGGCACCGGGTGCTGCGCTATCTGCTCTTCATCCCGGCGCTCATCTCCGCGCCCGCCACCGCCATGGTGTTCTACGCGATGCTCAACCCGGACGGCCTCGTCAACGGCGTGCTGCGCCCGCTCGGGTTCGACGGCACGGCCTGGCTCGCGGACCCGAGCACCGCGCTCGGCGCGATCATCGCCGTCGAGCTGTGGAGCGGCATCGGCTACTCGGCCGTGCTCATCGCCTCCCGCCTCGACGGCGTGGACGCCGAGATCGTGTCCGCGGCACGGATCGACGGCGCCGGCGACTGGCGCATCGCCTGGCGCATGTACTGGCCGATCGCCCGCG
This sequence comes from Isoptericola sp. NPDC060257, assembly GCF_042726645.1. Lineage (NCBI taxonomy): Bacteria > Bacillati > Actinomycetota > Actinomycetes > Micrococcales > Promicromonosporaceae > Isoptericola > Isoptericola sp. NPDC060257. The sequence goes on along the minus strand of NZ_JBHXAW010000004.1, from coordinate 32,690 downwards.
ACTTCATCGGCGTCGTCACGATGCTGCAGTTCCTGTCGATGCTGTTCAACTCGGCGCAGAACGTCCTGCTCCTGACCCAGGGCGGGCCCGGGACGTCGACGACGACGCTGGCCTACCTCATCTACCAGAAGGCGTTCGTCGAGGCCGACCTGGGCTACAGCCAGGCCGTCGGCGTCATCCTCTTCGTGATCGGGCTGCTGGGCATGGGCGTCATCCGCCGCGTGCTCCGCGCGACCCACTGATCCCCGACCTGCCAAGGAGACCGCCATGGCCCGGCGCACCGCAGCCCTGCCCCTGCGCGACCGCATCGGCTCGATCACGAGCGGCACGCTCGCCTGGATCTACGCCGCCCTGCTGATCGTGCCCTTCTACTACTTCATCGTCTCGTCGTTCAAGGACAACGAGGAGATCTTCGAGTCCCCGCTGGCGCTGCCGATCACGTGGGACCTGTCGAACTTCGTGACGGCGATCGACCAGGCGGACCTCTGGCTCGCCATCGCGAACTCGGTGCTGACGACGCTCGGCGCCCTGGTCCTCACGCTCGTCCTCGCCCTCCCTGCGTCGTTCGCCCTGGCCCGCGCCCGGGGCCGCGCCGGCAAGGTCGTCGAGGGCGTCTTCGCGCTCGGCTTCCTCATCCCGTCGTTCGCCGCGCTCTTCCCGACGTTCCTGCTCGCGGCGGCGCTCGGACTGTTCCACACGCGCACGTTCGTGGTGCTCCTGCTGCCGGCCACCGCGCTGCCGCTGTCCGTCGTCATCCTCACGTCGTTCATGCGGACGATCCCGCGGGAGCTCGAGGAGGCGGCGTCGATGGACGGTGCCACCTCGCTGCAGGTGCTCCGGCAGGTCTACCTGCCGATCTGCATCCCCGGCATCGCGACCGTGCTGCTGCTCAACTTCCTGTCGTTCTGGAACGCCTACCTGTACCCGCTGATCCTCATCGGCCCGGACACGGCGCAGCGCACCATCCAGGTGGCACTGCCGACCCTCAAGGTGGACGCGGGCACCGACTACGGCGTCCTCATGGCCGGCACGCTGTTCACGCTGCTGCCCGTCTACCTCGTGTACACGGTGCTGCAGCGCCAGATGCAGCGCGCGCTGCTGTCGGGGGCGGTCAAGGGATGACGGCCGTCGTCGCCGGCTCGCTGTCCCTGCGCTCCCGCATCGGCCAGGTCAACCAGCGCCTCAAGGGCTGGGAGGCGGTCCGCTGGGTCGACGGCGCGCCGCGGGTCACCGACGCCCTGCGCGCCGAGGTCGACCGGTGGGGCGGGCTCGGCGCCCTCTACGGCGTGCTCCGCGCCGACCCGTGGTCGGCGGTGCACTGGGGGAACGGCGTGCCCCCGGAGCGCAGCGCCGAGGCGTACGCCGCGGTGCAGGAGCACGTGACCCGGCACGGCGACGGCCTGCCCGTCCTGTTCGTCGAGGAGGCCCCGCACGGGCTGATGGCGCTCGGCGGGACGACGCTGCCGGTCAACCTCGCGCTGGGCGCCGGCATGGACGTCGCGCTCACCGAGGAGCTCGGTGCCCTCGTGGCGGCGGAGGCGCGCGCCCGCGGCACGCACGTTGCGCTCGTCTCGGGCCTCGACGTGCTGCGCGACCCGCGCTGGGGCCGGGCCGAGGAGTGCTTCTCGGAGGACCCGGCCCTCGCCGCGATGCTGGTCCGGGCGACGGTCCGCGGGATGCAGGGCACGACGTCGTGCGACGACGCGATCGACGGCGCCCACGTCGCGGTCGTGGCCAAGCACCTCGCCGGCCAGGGGGCCGGCATCGGCGGTCGTAACGGGTCGGGCGCCCCGATCGGGCGGCGCGAGCTCGGCGAGCTGCACCTGCGCCCGGCGTACGCCGCGGCGCGCGCGGGCGTCGCGGGGTACATGGCCGCGTACAACGACGTCGACGGCGTGCCGTGCAGCGCCAACGAGGAGCTGCTCACCGGCACGATCCGGGAGGCATGGGGCTGGCGCGGGCTCGTCATGGCCGACGGCACCGCGATCGACCGCCTGCGCGACAGCTCCCCCGACCCGGCGTCCGCCGCGGCGCTCGCGCTGGAGGCGGGGGTGGACCTCAGCCTCTGGGACGAGGCGTACACGCACGTCGAGGAGGCCCTGGACCGGGGCCTGGTCGAGGAGTCCGTGCTCGACCGCGCCGTCGACCGCGTGCTCGCCCTCAAGCACCGGCTCGGGCTGCTCGGCGATCCCGTGCCCGCCCCGCTGCAGACCCCGGCACGGGACGTGGTCGCCCTCGTCGAGCGTGCCGCGCGGCAGTCCGTGGCCCTGGTGCGCGACGACGGCGTGCTGCCGCTGCGTGCCGGGACGACCGTCGCCGTCGTCGGCCCCAACGCCGACGACCTCGACGCCCAGCTCGGCGACTACACGCCGCCGCGCCCGCCGGCGGACCCGGCCGCGTCCACCGTGCTGTCCGCGCTCGCCGACCGGCTCGGCGCCGACCGGGTACGGCACGCGCCGGGCAGCCGCCTGCGCGGTCCCCTCGACGAGCAGCCCGACGGGACCGGCGCGCTCGACGCCGTCCGGGACGCATGCTCTGCGGCCGACGTGGCCGTGGTCGTGCTCGGCGGGACCAGCCGTCGCTCCTACGACGACGAGTTCGCCGACAACGGCGCCGTCGAGGGGCCCGCCCCCGACACCACGAACGGCGAGGGCGTGGACCTCTCGTCGGTCGCGCTGCCGCAGGCCCAGCTCGACGTGGCTCGCGCGGCGCGGGAGTCCGGCCGGCCCGTGGTCGGCGTCGTGGTCGACGGCCGCCCCCGGGTGCTCACCGCGCTGCTGCCGCTCGTCGACGCCCTGCTCGTCGTCCCGTTCCCCGGCCCCACCGGCGGCGCCGCGATCGCCGACGTGCTGCTCACCGGCGCCGCCTCCGGCAGGCTGCCCGCCACGTTCCCCGTGGCCGACGGCGTCGTGCCCGTGGCGCACGACGAGCGCCTCGAGACGGCCCGTGGCTACCTCGACCACCCCGGGGTGCGGGGGCTGCCCTTCGGCGCCGCGCACGCACCGGGCGTCACGACCACCGTGCGCACCCGCGCCGCGGCCGTCCGCGCGGACGACCTCGCCGCCGGCGCCACCGTCGCGCTGTCCGTCGAGGTGACGAACTCCGGGCCCGATGCTCTCGAGCTGTCGGTGCCGCTCTACGGGCGCCGGCACGAGCGCGGCATCCGCCCCCGGCGCCGTACGCTCCTGGGCGTGCGGCGCGCCACGGTCGCGGCCGGTGCCACGACGTCCCTGACGTTCGACCTCGGCCTCGACGCGCTCGGCTCCTGGGCGACCGGCGAGCCGGCCGCGGTGCCCGTGACCGTCGGCGCGTGGTGCACCCCCGACCTCGACGAGCCCGCCGACGCCGCCGTCGTGCGCGTCACCGACCGGGAGGACACCACCCCGTGGGACCGCTGACCACGACCACCCCCCTCGACCCGGCGCCACTCCACCCGGCGATCGACGCGACGCTGCACGCGGCGGCCGAGCGCGTGCGCGCCACGTCGGGCGAGCGTGTCGGCGCGATGGTGCTCGCCGCGCTGCGGCGCACGCTCACCGACACCCTCACGGTGGGCGCGGACGGCAGCATCTTCGTCATCACCGGTGACATCCCGGCGATGTGGCTGCGGGACTCGACCACCCAGCTCACGCCGTACCTGCGGTTCCTCGCGGACTGCGCGCCCCTGGCCGCCCTCGTGGCAGGCGTCGTGCGCCGACAGCTCGCCTGCCTGGACCACGACCCGTACGCCAACGCGTTCAACGACGGCCCCACCGGCGCGCACTACGATCCCGACGACGTCTGCGACGACCCGCACGTGTGGGAGCAGAAGTACGAGGTCGACAGCCTCGCGTACCCGGTCACGCTCGCCCACCGGTGGTGGCGCGAGACGGGTCGCACGGACGTGTTCGACGACCGTGCGCACCGCGTGCTGCGGACGGTCGTCGACCAGTGGCGCACGGAGCAGCACCACGACGCGTCGCCGTACCGCTTCAGCCGCGAGACCACGATCCCCACCGAGACGCTCGCGCGTGACGGCCGCGGCACCCCGGTCGGCTTCACGGGCATGACGTGGAGCGCCTTCCGCCCGTCCGACGACGCCTGCACGTACGGCTACAACGTGCCGGCGAACCTGTTCGCCGCGCAGGCTCTGCTCGCGGTCGCCGAGATCGCCGAGGAGGTCTACGGCGACCGGGCACTGACCGACGACGCACGCGCGCTGTCCCGCGAGCTCGTCCGGGGCGTCGAGGCGCACGGGACCGTGCCCTCCCCGGCCGCCTCGGCTCGCGGCGCGCTGATCTACGCGTACGAGGTCGACGGGCTGGGCGGCGTGCTGTGCATGGACGACGCCAACACTCCGTCCCTCCTCTCCCTGCCGCTGATCGCCCCCGACGTGCTCGACGACGACGTCTGGCGGGCCACGCGCTCCTTCGTGCTCAGCCCCGCGAACCCGTACTGGTTCTCGGGCACCGTGACGGCGGGCGTCGGCAGCCCGCACACCGGACCGGGCCGGGTGTGGCCCATCGCGCTCGCCGTCGAGGGACTGACGGGCACGCCCGAGGACCGGGCCCGTCTGCTGCAGCTCGTGGCCGAGACCGACGCCGGTACCGGCCACGTGCACGAGAGCTTCGACCCGTCGGACCCGACATCGTTCTCCCGGCCCTGGTTCTCGTGGGCCGACTCGATGTTCTGCGAGCTCGCGCTGGCCGTCGCCGACGACGCGCGGGGCTGAACCGGACACTGACACGAGCCCCGGGCGGCGCGCCGTCCGGGGCTCCCGTCGCGCCCGCTACCTTGCGACGCAAGAAACTGCTATCTTGTGTGGCATGGTACCGGGCTCCGACGTGGTCCTCACCCAGCTCCGCAAAGGGGTCGTGGAGTACTGCGTCCTGGCCTGCCTGCGATCGGGGCCGGCCTACGGCCTCGAGCTCGCCGAGCGCCTCGGCGCCACGAGCACCCTGCTGACCAGCGAGGGCACCCTGTACCCGCTGCTCTCGCGGCTGCGCCAGCAGGGCTGGGTCACGACGACACAGGTCGCGTCCCCGATGGGCCCGCCGCGCCGGTACTACGAGCTCACGACCGAGGGCCAGGCGGCGCTCGAGACGTTCACCGCCACCTGGTCCCGGTTCACCGCCGACGTCCGCACGACCCTGGAGCCCTGATGACCGCAGCACCCGCGTTCCCCCCGCTCGTCGAGGCGTACCTCGCCGACCTCGAGCACGCGCTGGCGGCGAGCGAGCCGCGCGAGCGCGCCGAGACCCTCGCCGCGGTGCGCGAGCACGCGGCGGAGTCGCTCGCGCTGCACGGGTCGGACGACGCCGGGGCCCGGCGCGTGCTGGACGAGCTGGGCCCGGTGGACGCCATCGCCGCCGCATCGACCCCGGCCGCACCGGCGGTCCCGGCGGCCCCTGCGCCCCCGGCCGCCACGCCCGCCGCGGACGTCTGGCTGGTCGTGCTCGCCGTCGTGTCCCTGGCGCTCTTCGTGGTCCCGCTCGTGGCCGCCGCCGCCGTGATCTGGGCGGCCGTCCGGCTCCGCGGCGGCGTCGGCCACCGCCGCATGCAGCAGGTGGCCCTCGCCGTCGGCGCGGTCTCGTTCGTCGGCGCCGCGGCCCTCTACGTGTCGCACGTGCTGGCCGGCTGAGGGGCCCGCCGCACCGTTTCGACGCACCGAGCGTTCCCTCCGGCGGAAACCGGTTGCTAGGCTGGGCACAGCACGGCGGGAACCGGTTTCTCACGGTTTCTCGCCGACTGTCCCAGCGACGTGACGGAAGGCGACCATGACCTACTACAGCAACCCGGTCCTCGACGCGGACTGGCCGGACCCCGACGCGGTGCGCGTCGGGGACGACTACTGGCTGATCGCGTCCAGCTTCAACCGCGCCCCCGGGCTGCCCGTGCTGCACTCGCGCGACCTCGTGAGCTGGGAGCACGTGGCGAACGCGCTGCCCGCGCTGCCCCAGTCCGGGCACTACGCGCTCCCCCGCCACGGCTCGGGGGTGTGGGCGCCCAGCCTGCGCCACCACGACGGCCTGTTCTGGATCGTCTACCCCGACCCGGACCACGGGATCTTCGTCCTCACGGCCGCCGACCCGCGCGGCCCGTGGTCCGAGCCCTGGTGCCTGGTGCCGGGCCAGGGCCTCATCGATCCCTGCCCGCTGTGGAACGACGACGGCCGCGCCTACCTCGTGCACGGCTGGGCCAAGAGCCGCGCCGGCGTGAAGAACCGCCTCACGGTGGTCGAGGTGGACCCCGCCCTGCGCCGCGTCGTCGGGCCGGCGCGCACCGTGGTCGACGGCGACGAGCTGCCGGGCTTCCGCACGCTCGAGGGCCCCAAGCTGTACCAGCGCGACGGCTGGTACTGGATCTTCGCGCCGGCGGGCGGCGTCGCGACCGGCTGGCAGACGGCGTTCCGGTCCCGGTCGGTGTGGGGCCCGTACGAGCACCGCGTGGTGCTGGCCCAGGGCGACACCCCGGTCAACGGCCCGCACCAGGGCGCCTGGGTGGACACCCCCGACGGCGCCGACTGGTTCCTGCACTTCCAGGACCGCGGCGTCTTCGGCCGCGTCGTGCACCTGCAGCCGATGCGATGGGACGACGACGGATGGCCGGTCATGGGCGAGGAGGGCTCGCCCGTGCTCACGCACCCGACGCCGGTACCGGCCGCCGAGCCCGGAGAGCCGGTGCGCGGCGACGACTTCGCCTCCCCGGGCCTCGCACCCCGCTGGCACTGGCAGGCGAACCCCGCCGAGGGCTGGGCCGTGGCCGACGGCGGCGGCACGCTGCGCCTGCCTGCACAGCCCTCGCCCCGGGGCAACCTGCGCGACCAGGGCGCCGTCCTGAGCCAGCAGCTGCCGGGGCAGCCGAGCACGTGGGAGACCCCGGTCGGGCTCGTGGGCGACGCGCCCGGCACCCGCGCCGGCGTCGTCGTCCTCGGCCGCGAGTACGCCTGGGCCGGGCTGGTGCGCACGCCCGGCGGCGTCGAGGTGACGGTGCGACGGGGCGGCACCTACGGCGACGAGGAGATCCTCGCGCAGGAGCCCGTGCCCGCGGGCGCGACGGGCGTCGTCCTACGCACCGCCGTCGACGCCGAGGGCCGCGTCACCTGGGCCTGGCGCGACGACGCCCCGCCCGGGGACGACGACGCGGAGTGGCACGAGGCCGCGCCCCCGTGGCAGGCCGTCGTCGGCCACTGGATCGGTGCGGAGGTCGGCCTGTTCGCGAGCGCCCCGCTCGGGGCGGACCTGCGGCCGGGCGACGGCGGCGCCTTCGGCCCGGTGCGCGTCACCGTGGCCGGGAAGGACGCCTGATGGCCCGCTCGGGCGGCCCGACGATCGACGAGGTGGCGGCCGCCGCCGGGGTGTCGCGGGCGACCGTCTCGCGGGTGATGAACGGCCGGGCCAGCGTCGCCCGGGACATCGCCGAGCGGGTGCGCGTCGCCGCGAAGGACCTGCGCTACCAGCCCAGCCGGGTGGCGCGCAGCCTGTCCCTGGGTCGCACCAACTCCGTGGCGCTGGTCGTGCCGGACCTCGCGAACCCGATGTTCCAGCAGATCCTGCGCGGCACGATGGCGGCGGCCGCCCCGCACGACTACCGCGTCCTGGTGGCCGACACCGCCGAGAACACGGCCGACGAGGCCGAGGTCGCGCTCGAGGCGCGGCAGCGGTGCGACGCGCTCGTGCTCGCCGCGCCGCGCACGTCCGAGGACGCGCTGCTCGAGCTCCTGCCGCGGCTGGAGCCGGTCGTCGTGGTCAACCGGCACGTGCCCGGCCTCACCGTGCCGAGCGTGCGCGTGGACTACGCGGCCGGCGTGCGCAGCATGGTGGACCACCTGGTCGCGCTCGGGCACCGCGAGCTCGCGTACGTCGCCGGCCCGCGCTCGAGCGCGTCGAACGGGCTGCGCGCCCGCGCCCTCGACGACGCCCGCGAGCGGCACCCGGGCCTGCGCGTCACGACCGTGCCGTGCGGCCCCACCGTGGACGCCGGGTACCGCGCGGCGGACGCGGTGCTGGCGACCGGGGCGACGGGCGTCGTGGCGTTCAACGACCTGGTCGCGTTCGGCCTCCTCGCGCGGCTCAACGAGGCCGGCGTGGCGGTGCCGGGAGACATCTCGATCGGCGGCTTCGACGACATCGAGCTCGCCCGCTACGCGACGCCGTCGCTGACCACGGCCGCCGTGCCGCAGGCCGACCTCGGCCGTCGCGCGTGGGAGCTGCTGCACGCCCGCGTGCTCGGCACCGAGCGCACGCGGCTCGGCGCGGAGGGCATCGCCGTGCACGTGACCCCGGGGCTGGTGGTGCGGGGCAGCACCGGGCCGGTACCGCCCGCGCGCCGGCTCGGCGTGACCTCGGCGGACCTCGCGGGGCGCGCCCACGCCCGCGACGACACGGTCCGGGCGCGGTGGCGGCCCGTCGACGACGACTGGGTGCTCGGCGTCGGCGACGACCGCCCCCTCAGCCGCTACTCGCGGGGCGAGGGCATGCCCGGGGTGCACAGCCCGCGGCCGTTCCTGCACCCGGTGCACTCGGCGCAGGGCGTCGCGATGACGACGAAGAGCCCGCTGGACCACCGCCACCACTACGGCGTCTCGATGGCGGTGGCCGACGTGGACGGCACCAGCCACTGGGGCGGGCGCACGTACGTGCGCGACCAGGGGCCGACGCTGCTCGCGAACCACGGCCGCCAGGAGGCCGGGCGGACGGAGGTGACGGACGACGGCGCCACACTGACCCAGCAGGTGCACTGGCTGGACGAGCGCGGGGGCGTGCAGCTGACCGAGGAGCGGCGGCTCACGGCCGTCGTGCTGCCGGAGGTCGACGCGTGGGCGCTCGGCTGGCACGGCAGCCTGCTCGCCGGCGACGCCGACCTCGAGATCGGCAGCCCGGCGACCCACGGCCGGCCCGGCGCCGGGTACGGCGGCTGGTTCTGGCGGCTCCCGTCCGGCGACGAGGCCTTCGCGCTGAGTCCCGACCGCGGCGGCGACGTGCACGGCTCGCGCAGCCGGTGGGTGGCCGTCGTGCGGCGCACCGGGCCGGCCTGGACCACCCTCGTGCTGGCCCAGGCGTCCGGGGAGCCCGACCCGTGGTTCGCCCGCGTGGGCGACTACGTCGGGCTGGGCCCGGCGCTCGCCTGGGACACGGTCCGCACGGTGCCGGCAGGGTCGTCCCTCGAGGTCGACGTCGTGGCGGCGGTCGTCGACCGGCGCCTCGACATCACGGGCGCCGGGGACGTCGCCGACCTCGCGGTGGGACGGGTGGGCGCCGCCCGGCTGTCCTGAGGGGTGGCGGCCGAGGCCCTCCCGCCTCCTCGGCGGGTGGGCTTCCGCCGTCGCTGCCTAGGCTGGCCACGTGACGCCGGCACCGTGGACCACGCGCACCAGGACGGCCTGGAGCCCCTCGCCGGGGCGGCCGACGTGGGGCATCGTGCTGGGCGACGTCGTCCGTGCCGCGGCCCTGGTGAGCCTCCTGGTCGCCGCGGCGACGTCGGACTGGGTCGCGGTCGCGCTGTTCGCCCTCGTCCTGGGCGGATCGATGGTGCCCCGCGCGTCCGGCGCCGCCGCGTGGCTCGACGTCACGTGCGGGACCGCCGTGCTCGCCGCCGCCTGGTGCGCCGTGGCCGGTCTCTACGAGCGGGTCGCGGGCCTGGACCTGCTCGTGCACGCCGTCGCGACCGGTGCGCTCGCCGCCCTGGCCCACCAGGTGCTGACCCGGGACGGCCTCGCGACGTCTCCCGTCCGCCCCCGCGCGACGGCCGCCCTGACGACCCTCGGCCTCGGCGCGCTGCTCGCCGTCGTCTGGGAGCTGCTCGAGGCGGTGGGGCACCGGTTCGTCGACGACAGCATCCACGTGACGTACCCGGACACCGCCGGCGACCTCGCGGCGGCGCTCGTGGGCAGCGTCGCGGCGGCATGGCTCGTCGCCCGGGGTGCCGCCCGGACCCCGGCACGGGGGCTCCCGTGACGAGGGCGCCGGGTGCCCGGTTCTCGGGACGGCCGCTCCCCACGGTCTCGGTCGTCATCCCTGCCCGCGACGACGCCGCAGCGCTTGAGCGGTGCCTCGCGCTGCTCGCGGCGCAGACGCTCGCCCCGCTCGAGGTCGTCGTGGTGGACAACGCCTCGACGGACGGGACCGCCGACGTCGCCCGACGCGCGGGGGCGGTCGTGGTCCACGAGCCGCGGGTCGGCATCCCCGCCGCCGCGGCGGCGGGGTACGACGCGGCGGCGGGCGAGGTCGTGGCGCGCCTCGACGCCGACTCGCAGCCCGCGCCAGGCTGGGTGCGCGCCGTCGCCCAGCACCTGGCCGACGACCCCGCCGCCGACGCCGTGACCGGGACGGGGACGTTCACCGACCTGCGGGGCGGCCGCTGGGCGTGCGCGCTGTACCTCTCCGCGTACTACGCCAGCACCCGGATGGCGCTCGGCCACACGGCCTTGTGGGGCTCCTGCATGGCGTTCCGTCGCAGCACGTGGTGGGCCGTGCGTGACCAGGTCGAACGGGTCGACCCGGAGATCCACGACGACCTGGACCTCGCGTTCGCCCTCGGGCCCCGCCGCCGGATCGTCCGCGACCGCCGGCTCCGCGTCGGCGTGTCCGCCCGGTCGCTGCGGTACGCCCGCCGTCGACGCCTGGTGCGGGCCGTGCGCACGCTGCGGCTGAACTGGGCGGTCGCACCGCCGTGGGAGCGCTGGCGGGACCGGCTCGGCATCGCCGCCTGACAGCTCCGCCCTCCGAGCCGATTGATATCGGCGGCTGAACTATTGACGCGGGCGCCGTCCTCGGCTACGTTGTGAGAAACCGGTTTCTGAGGCGTTTCCGGTCGCAGAGCGCGACGGGCACGGGAAGACCGACACCGACGTCGGCCGCACCACGAGCAGCACGACCAGCAACGACAGGCACCACCGGGCACCCCGCCGTCGTCGACGGGCCCCGGCCGCCGCCCCGCTCGTCCCGACCCGAGGGCCACCGGGCCCGAGTCTCACGAGAGGCGCGACGATGCCCTTCAGCGCGGACCATCGACCCACCCCGCACCGCACCCCCTCCCCCCGCTCCCGCCGCCCGGGACCGCGGGCCCGCCGTGCCGCGGCGGCCCTCGCCGCCCCGGTCCTGGGCCTGACGCTGCTCGCCCCGGTGGCGCACGCGACGTCGGGCACGGACGCCGAGGCCGCAGGCCGGGCGCTGCTGCACCGCATCGGGGCCCCGCCCACGACCTCCGCGGACGGTCCCGTGTGGTCCCCCACCGCGACGGGCTTCGCGTCCGTGCCGACCGACGAGCTCCCCGCCGGCACCACGGGCGGAGCGGGCGGGCGGACCGTCACGGTGCGCGACGCCGCCGCACTGGCCGAGGCGGCCGCGGCCGAGGAGCCGCTGACGATCCTGGTGCAGGGCACCCTCGACGTGGAGCCGTTCGGCTCGATGATCGACGTGGCGAGCGACAAGACGATCGTCGGCGCGGCGGCGGGCGGCGAGCTCGTCGGCGGCGGGCTGCGGCTGCTGGAGGTCGAGAACGTCATCATCCGCAACCTCACGTTCCGCGACTCGTACGTCGCGGCCGACTGGGACGGCAAGAGCGCGGACAACGACAACGACGGCATCCGCATCGACACGTCGGACCACGTCTGGGTCGACCACAACGAGTTCGCGCGGCTCGGCGACGGCCAGCTCGACGTCCGCAAGGACTCCACCGCGGTGACGGCGTCGTGGAACTCCTTCCACGACCACAACAAGACGCTCGGCGTCGGGTGGACGGACAACGTGGTGACCACGCTGACGCTGCACCACAACCGGTTCTCGAACGTGCACCAGCGCAACGGCAGCATCGACAACGTGGCGCTCGGCCACCTCTACAACAACTGGCTGTCCGGGGTGAGCTCGTACGGCACGACGTCGCGCGGCGGGTCGCAGCTGCTGGTCGAGTCGAGCGTCTACGAGAACGCCCGCAACCCGCTCATCCTCAGCGGCGACGCCGCCAGGCTCCACCAGCGCGACAACCTGTTCCGCGGGAACTGGGGCGAGGAGCCGGCCGAGACCGGGCCCACGTTCGAGGCGTCCGACCTCTACGACTACGAAGCCGACCCCGTCGAGGACGTCGTGCCGCTGCTGAGCCGGTACGCAGGCACCCGCACCACCCGCGACGACCGGCTCGGCCGGCAGGTCACGGTGGCGCAGGACGGCACCGGCGACTACCTGTCGATCCAGGCCGCCGTGGGCGCGGCGTCGCGCTCGCCCCGGCCGGTCGAGATCGTCGTCGGACCGGGCACGTACCGCGAGGTGCTCACCGTCTGGCCGGGCGCCGAGGGCCTCACGATCCGCGGCGCGACGGGCGACCCCGCCGACGTCGTCGTGACCTACGACAAGCCCGCGAGCGACTGGGCCACCGCGACCGTCCTCGCCGACGGCGTCACCCTGCGCGACCTCACGCTCGAGAACGCGTACGACGCCGAGGCCGGCGGCCCGAGGGAGACCCTCGCCCTGCGCGACGCCGCCGGCGGCACCGTGCTGGACGACGTCCCCCTGGTGGGCGGCGGCCTCTCGACCGACGACCCCCGCCACTCCTGACCCTCCTGACCTGATCGAGGAGCAACGATGAGACTCACGACCACCCGCGCCGCCGCGCTGCTCGGCACCCCGGTGCTGGCCCTGACCCTGCTCGCCCCCGCCGCCCAGGCGGCGCCGTCCGACGGCGACCCGGCCGCGGCGGGCGCCGCCGTCCTGGAGCGCATCGGCGCGCCCACGACGACGACGGCCGACGGGCCCGTCTGGTCGCCCGTCGCGACGGGCTTCGCCTCCACGCCCACCGACGACCTCCCGCACGGCACCACGGGCGGCGCGGGCGGGGGCTCCGTCACCGTCCGCGACGCGGCCGCGCTCGCCGAGGCCGCGGCGTCCGACGAACCGCTGACGATCTACGTCAAGGGCACCATCGAGCCGGCCGAGTTCGGCTCGATGATCGACGTGGCGAGCGACAAGACGATCGTCGGGTTCGCGTCCGGCGCCGAGCTGGTCGGCGTCGGGCTGCGGCTCGACCACGTGGAGAACGTCGTCGTGCGCAACCTGCGCTTCCGCGACTCGTACGTGCCGGGCGACTGGGACGGCAAGAGCGCCGACAACGACAACGACGGCATCCGCGTCGACACCTCCAGCCACGTGTGGATCGACCACAACGAGCTCACGCGCCTGGGCGACGGGCTGATCGACGTCCGCAAGGACTCCACGGCGGTCACGCTGTCGTGGAACTACCTGCACGACCACAACAAGACGGTGGGCGTGGGCTGGACCGACAACGTGGTCACCGAGATCACGATGCACCACAACCGGTTCTCGAACACCTACCAGCGCAACGCGAGCATCGACAACGTCGCCGCCGGCCACCTCTACAACAACTGGTTCGACGGGCAGGCGCAGTACGGCACGATGTCGCGCGGCGCGTCGCAGCTCGTCGTCGAGTCGAGCGTGTACTCGAACGGCGAGGACGCGATCGTCGCCAAGGACCCGGCGTCGAAGGTCGACTCGCGCGACAACCGGTTCACGACCATCCGCGGGCGCAAGGACGACACCGGCCCGACGTTCGACCCGGCCGCGCGGTACGCGTACACGCCCGACGCCGTCGCCGACGTCACCCGCATCGTCACGGCCGGCGCGGGCACCCTCGGCGCGCCGGAGAAGGTCCGCCGCACGGTCACGGTCGCGCTCGACGGCACCGGGGACTACGCGTCGATCGGGGCCGCGGTGGGCGCGGCGTCGCGGTCGCCGCACCCGGTGGACGTCGTCGTCGAGCCGGGCGTCTACCGCGAGGTGGTGCGGGTCTGGCCCGGCGCCGACGGGATCACGATCCGCGGCGCCACCGGCGACCCGGAGGACGTGGTGCTCACCTACGACCTCGCCGCCGGCCAGGCCAAGTTCTACGGCGGCACGTTCGGGCACACCGGCTCGCCGGTGCTGTCCGTGCTGGCCGACGACGTCACGCTGCGCGACCTCACCGTGGAGAACGCCTACGACGAGGCCGCGAACGGCGGCAGCCAGGCGCTCGCGCTGCGGACGTCGGGCGACCGCACCGTGCTCGACGGCGTGCGCCTGCTCGGCAACCAGGACACGTACCTGGCCGACCCGGGCTCCGGCGCCACGGCGGCGCGCACCTGGGTCACCGGCTCGTACATCGAGGGCGACGTCGACTTCGTCTACGGCGGCGGCACCCTCGTCGTCGAGGACTCGGAGATCCGCTCGCTCGACCGCGGGTCCGCGACCAACAACGGGTACGTGGCCGCCCCGGCGACCGTGCCCGGCGGCAAGGGCTTCCTGTTCACCGGCACCCGGTTCACGTCGGACGCCGCGGCGGGCACCGTGTTCCTCGGCCGCCCGTGGCACCCCAGCAGCAACCCGCTCGTCGACCCGTCGGTCGTCGTCCGCGACTCGTGGCTGGGCGCGCACGTCAGCACGCCCGCCTGGTCGGACATGAGCGGCTGGTCGTGGCGCGACGACTTCATGCGGGAGTACCGCAACGCCGGCCCGGGCGCCGCGCCCGCCGGCGAGGTCGTCGACGGCCGCCCGCAGCTGACCGACGACGAGGCCGCCGCGCACACCCGCGAGGCGTACCTGGCCGGCGCCGACGGGTGGGCGCCCTGGCGCTGACCTGACGCGTGGTGAGCGCGGTCCGCGGGCGTGGGCCGCGCTCACCACGACGTTCGTCACAGCGCGCGCGGGGGCGGCCTCGGGGCAGTAGGGTCGACGACGGTTCAGGCCGCTGTCGCGGCCCTCGGAAGGCACCCATCCCCCGTGGCCACAGGAGGCTGCTGCATGGTTCCGGACGTGCGCCGGTGACGCCGGTCGAGGCCGTCCCCGTCGGGCGGCTCGACGTGGTCGGGGCGTGGGCCGTGCGCACCGTCGACGACCTCGCGGACGTGCGCGCGGCGCTCGAGGCGCGCCTGCCGTGCGACTGCCCGGCGGCGCAGGTGGGCCCCACCGCGGACGTCGGCGGGCTGTCCGGCCGCCAGCGCATGGTGCTGGTGGCGAGCGAGCTGGTGGCGAACGCCCTGGAGCACGCCCGGCCGCCCGTGGTCGCGCGGCTCCTGTGCGACGGCGACGTCGCCGTCGTCGACGTCGCCGACCACAGCCCGGACGCCCCGCCCGTCGTCCCGCACGACCGGGAGCCGGGCGAGGGCGGCCACGGCCTGCGCCTCGCGAAGACGATCGCCGACGAGGTCGGCTGGTACTGCACCGACCGCGGCGAGAAGCACGTGTGGGCGCGGTTCACGACCGCCGACCGGGCGCCCGTCGCCGCGCCGGAGGGCCTGGCGACCCACGGCGCGGCGTCCGGCGGGTTCTACCGCGGGGCGTAGCGCTCGGGTGTGAACGCCGCGGCGACGAGCGCGCGCAGGTCCTCCAGGCCGCCGTCCACGAGGCCTCGGGCCCGGGCCTGCACCAGCAGGTTGCCGATGGCGGTGGCCTCGACGGGGCCGGCGACCACGGGAAGCCCGGAGCGGTCCGCCGTCGCCTGGCACAGCAGCGTGTTCTGCGCGCCGCCGCCGACCACGTGGATGGCCGAGACGGTGCGCCCGGCGAGCCGCGCGGCCGTCGTGACGGCGTCCGCGAACGCCTGCGCGAGGCTCTCCACGATGCTGCGCACGTACTCCCCGCGGGTGGCCGGCACGGGCCGGCCGTGCTCGCGGCACCAGTCGGCGATCCGCCCGGGGATGTCGCCCGGCGGCAGGAAGCGCGGGTCGTCGACGTCGAAGACCGCGACGGGCGCGGTGACGTGCGCCGCCTCGGCCAGCAGCTCCTGCAGGGTGCTGGAGCGCTGGGCCGCCGTGGACTCGCGCTCCCAGGTGCGGATCGACTCGCTGAGCAGCCACAGCCCCATGACGTTGTGCAGGAAGCGCGTGCGGCCGTCGACGCCGCCCTCGTTGGTGAAGCCGGCGAGGCGGGCGTCCTCGGAGAGCACGGGCGCGTCGAGCTCGAGGCCGACCAGCCCCCAGGTGCCGCACGAGACGTAGGCGACGTCCCGGTCGGTGGCGGGCACGGCGACGACGGCGGAGGCCGTGTCGTGCGAGCCGACGGCCGTGACCTCGAGCGCCCGGCCGACCAGCTCCGCGACGTCGGGGCGCAGGGCCCCGAGCGACGCCCCCGGGTCGACGAGGGGCGGCAGGATCCCGGCCGGGATCCCCACGAGGTCGGCGAGGCCCGTGTCCCACTCCCCCGTGCGCGCGTCGAGCAGACCGGTCGTGGAGGCGTTGGTGCGCTCCGCGACCTCGGCCCCGGTGAGCCAGTGCGCGAGCAGGTCGGGCACCAGCAGCAGCCGGTCGGCCAGGTCGAGCAGCGGCCCCTCCGTGGCCAGCTGGAACACCGTGTTGAACGGCAGGTGCTGCAGCCCGTTGCGCGCGTACAGCGCCGCGGCGTCCACGCGCGCGTGCACGCGCTCCACGCCGTCCGCCGTGCGCGCGTCCCGGTAGTGGTACGGCACGCCGAGCAGCCGGCCGCCGCGCAGCAGGCCGTAGTCCACGGCCCACGAGTCGATCCCGACGCCCAGGATCTCCCCCGGCGCCTCGCGCTCGGCCGCGGCCAGCCCGTCGAGCACCTGGCGGTACAGCTCCAGCAGGTTCCAGTGCAGGCCGTCGGGCGTACGGACCGGGTCGTTGGGGAACCGCGCGACGTGCTGCAGCCGCAGCCCCTCGCGCCCGCCGAAACGGCCCAGGATGACGCGCCCGCTGGTGGCGCCCAGGTCGACGGCGGCGAGGGTGCCCTCCGCCGTCGAGGGGGTCGTGCCCGTCACCGCAGGAACGCCTGGGCCACGCCGGCGTCGACGGGCACGTGCAGGCCGGTGGTGTGCGAGAAGTCGGACGTGCACAGCGCGTAGACGGCGTTGGCGACGTGCTCGGGCAGCACCTCGCGCTTGAGCAGCGTGCGCTGGGCGTAGAACTTGCCCAGGTCCTGCTCCTCGATGCCGTACGTCTTGGCGCGGTTGGCGCCCCACCCGGAGGCGAAGATGCCCGAGCCGCGCACGACGCCGTCCGGGTTGATGCCGTTGACCTTGATGCCGTGCTCGCCGAGCTCGGCGGCCAGCAGCCGCACCTGGTGCGCCTGGTCGGCCTTGGTGGCCGAGTACGCGATGTTGTTCGGGCCCGCGAACACGGAGTTCTTCGACGAGATGTAGACGATGTCGCCGCCGAGCTTCTGGTCCACGAGGATGCGCGCGGCGTTCTTGGCCACGAGGAACGAGCCCTTGGCCATGACGTCGTGCTGCAGGTCCCAGTCCGCCTCGGTGGTGTCGAACAGCGACTTGCTCAGCGACAGGCCGGCGTTGTTCACCACGATGTCCACGCCGCCGAAGGCGAGGACGGCGTCGGCGAGCGCGGCCTGCACGGCGGCCTCGTCGGCGACGTTCGCCGCCAGGCCGATCGCGACGTCGGTCGAGCCCAGCTCGGCCGCGGCGGCCCGGGCCTTCTCCAGGTCGAGGTCCGCGACGACGACGCACGCGCCCTCCGCCGCGAGGCGGGTGGCGATGGCCTTGCCGATGCCGGAGGCCGCGCCGGTGACGAACGCGATGCGGGTCGCGAGCGGCTTGGGCTTCGGCTTGCGCTGGAGCTTCGCCTCCTCGAGCGCCCAGTACTCGATGCGGAACTTCTCCGACTCGTCGATCGGGGCGTACGTGGACAGGGCCTCCGCGCCGCGCATCACGTTGATGGCGTTGACGTAGAACTCCCCCGCCACGCGCGCCGTCTGCTTGTCTGCGCCGTAGGAGAACATGCCCACGCCGGGCACGAGGACGATCGCCGGGTCCGCGCCGCGCATGGCGGGCGGCTCCTCGCCGCGGGCGCGGGCCTCGGCGGCGCCGCGCTCGTAGTACGCGGTGTAGTCGGCGCGGTACGCCTCGTGCAGCTCGGGCAGCCGCTCCACGATCTCCTCGACCGTGGCGGTGGCCGGCAGGTCCACGACCAGCGGCTTCACCTTGGTGCGCAGGAAGTGGTCGGGGCAGCTGGTGCCCAGCTCCGCCAGGCGCGCGTGCTCGGCGCTCGCCAGGAAGTCGAGCACGACGTCGGCGTCGGTGAAGTGCCCCACCTGCGGCTTGTCGTGCGACGCGACGGCGCGCAGGTGCGGGGCGAGCGCGGCGGCCTTGGCGCGGCGCTCGTCGTCGGGCAGGGCGCCGTAGCCGTCGAGGGGCGGGCCGAAGGGCTCCGGCGCACCGTGCTCGGCGATGTACGCGGCGGCGGTCTCGATGATCCACAGCGAGCTCGCCTCGGACTCCTCGGCCGTCTCGCCCCAGGCCGTGATGCCGTGCCCGCCGAGCACCGTGCCGATCGCGTCCGGGTGGGCGGCCTTGATCTCCGCGATGTCGAGGCCGAGCTGGAAGCCGGGGCGGCGCCACGGCACCCACACGACCTTGCCGCCGAAGATCTTCTGCGTCAGCTCCGGGCCGTCGACGGCGGTCGCGATCGCGATGCCGGCGTCCGGGTGCAGGTGGTCCACGTGCGCGGCGTCGACCAGGCCGTGCATGGCCGTGTCGATGCTCGGGGCGGCGCCGCCCTTGCCGTGCAGGCAGTAGTCGAACGCGGCGACCATCTCGTCCTCGCGCTCCACGCCCGGGTACACCTCGGTGAGGGCGCGCAGGCGGTCGAGCCGCAGGACGGCGAGGCCCTTCGCGGTGAGGGTGCCGAGGTCGCCGCCGGAGCCCTTGACCCACAGCAGCTCGACGTCCTGCCCGGTGACCGGGTCCTTCTCGATCCCCTTGGCGGACGTGTTGCCGCCGGCGTAGTTCGTGTTGCGCGGGTCGGCGCCCAGGCGGTTCGACCGCGCGACGAGGGCCTCCACGGTCGGGTTGACGGTCTGCTTCGTCATCGGTGCTCCGGTGGTCGGTCCGTCGGCCGACGGACGGGGGTGGGTGCGGTGAGGGGTACGGGGGGTCAGCGCTCGTGCGCGGCGCCGACGAGGGCGTCCGTGGTGAGCCAGGCGGCGATCCGTGCGAGGCTGCGCGCGCAGCCGGGGTGGTCGGGCTGGTTGAGGTGGCCGTGCGTGGTGCCGTCCTCGCGGACGAGCAGGACGTCGACCCCGGCGGCGGCCAGCTCCGCGGCGTACGCCTCGCCGGACGAGCGCAGCCCGTCGCTGTCCGACGTCAGGACGAACGTCGGCGGCAGCCCGCGCAGGTCGTCCCCGGCACCGCCCGGGAACGCGTACGGCGACGCCGGCCCGTCGGCGTGCCCGAGGTAGTTGTCGTTCATCGCGGCGACCAGCTCGGGCGGGAAGCTGCCCCCGATGGCCTCGACCTTGGCCGCGAGCTCGTCCGAGTGCGGCGGCAGGGCGTAGTGCGCCACCGGGTAGGCGAGCACGGTGCTGCGCACCGGCGTGCCGGCGTCGCGCAGCCGCAGCGAGGCGCCGGCGGCGAGGTTGCCGCCCGCGCTCGCGCCGCCGATCGACCAACGCTCGGGCGCCACGCCGAGGTCGGCCCCGAGCGCCCAGTCGTACGCGAAGCCGACCTCCTCGGAGGGCACCGGGAAGCGGACGCCCTCCGCGCTCACCCGCCCGGCGCGGGCGCCGGACCGGACCGCTTCCTCGTCGAACGGGAGGACACGGCGGTAGTCGACGCTGACGACGAGCACGCCGGACGCCGCCAGCGCCCGCGCGACGCCGTCGGCCTCGGGCATGTCGAGGTCGCCGTGCATGAAGCCCCCGCCGTGCGCCCACACGAGGCCGGCGACCGGCGTCGTCCCCGGCGTGTAGACCCGCACCGGGAGGTCACCGTGCGGGCCGTCGAGAACCCCGTCGACGACGGTGGTCTCAGCCGTCGCCCCTGCCGTCGTCGTCATCCTCAGGCGCCCCAGCCGGCCTGCTGGCCGCCGACGCGCTCGGCCGCGATCTGCGCCAGGTAGCCGGACGCCGCGAACGCCTTCATGGGCTCGGGGTCGAGGCCCTGCTCGGCGCGCAGGTCGGCGAGGAGGCCGCGCACGTCCGTGTTGTAGGCGTCCATGAGCGCCCCGTTGGCGCCGAGCACGTCGCCGGAGCGCTGCGCGGCGTCGAGGGCCTCGGCGTCGACGAGCAGCGCCTTGGCCGTGGCCTCCTGGACGTTCATCACGGAGCGGATCTGGCCGGGGATCTTGT
Source organism: Isoptericola sp. NPDC060257 (assembly GCF_042726645.1). Classification (NCBI taxonomy): domain Bacteria; kingdom Bacillati; phylum Actinomycetota; class Actinomycetes; order Micrococcales; family Promicromonosporaceae; genus Isoptericola; species Isoptericola sp. NPDC060257. The sequence goes on along the minus strand of NZ_JBHXAW010000004.1, from coordinate 12,633 downwards.
CCTCGATGTTGTGGCACTGGTCGAGCATGAAGTTCACCCCCGACTCCGGGCGCAGCGCGTCCGCCTGCACGATCTCGTGCATGATCCGGAAGAGCTGGAACGGGTCCGCGGCGCCGGCCATGAGGTCGTCGTCGGCGTAGAAGCGCGAGTTGAAGTCGAACGCGCCGAGGCGGCCCTGACGCAGCAGCTGCGCCACGATGAACTCGATGTTGGTGCCGGGCGCGTGGTGGCCCGTGTCGAGCACGACGTTCGCCTTGTCGCCGAGGGCGAGGCAGTGCAGCAGCGACGTGCCCCAGTCCGGCACGTCCGTGTGGTAGAACGCCGGCTCGAAGAACTTGTACTCGAGCACCATGCGGTGGTCGTCGTCGAGCTGCGCGTAGATCTCCGCGAGGGACTCGGCGAGCCGGTCCTGGCGGGCGCGGATCGAGTCCTGGCCCGGGTAGTTGGTGCCGTCCGGCAGCCAGACCTTCAGCTCCTTCGACCCCGTGGCGCGCATGACGTCGATGCACTGCACGTGGTGGGCGATCGCCTTGCGGCGCACGGCCGGGTCGGAGTGCGTGAGGGAGCCGAGCTTGTAGTCGTCGTCCTGGAACAGGTTCGAGTTGATCATCCCGATGGTGACGCCGTGCTCCTTGGCGTGCCGGGCCAGGTCGGAGAAGTCGTCGACCAGGTCCCACGGGACGTGCAGCGACACGCGCGGCGCGATGCCCGTGTAGCGGTGCACCTGGGCGGCGTCCGCGATCTTCTCGTACGGGTCGCGGGGGGTGCCGGGCGTGCCGAACACCTTGAACCGGGTCCCCGAGTTGCCGAACGCCCACGAGGGCAGCTCGATGGTCTGCTCGCCGAGGGCCTTGCGCAGCCGTGCGTCGAGCACGGGCGTCGTCGCCGTCATGTCTCCTCCTCGTCCGCGCTCCCTCGCGCGGTGCTGGTGCGGCCGGCGGGGCGACCGCGCTTTGAATCGTTTCATAGCCTAGGTGGGGCGCGAGGCGGCGTCAACCGTCTGCGCATCTTCGAACCCTCGCCCGCCGACGTGTCAGGGCCAGGAGCACGTAGACGTGAACGTAGTCCTGACGACTCGCGAGCGCTGGGAGCCGTCAGGGCCGAGAGCAGGCTTATGTGTGCGAGGTCCTGACAGGTCGCGGGCGGTCAGTCGGCGCGGCGCGCGGCGTCGAGCTGGGACTCCAGGTGGAAGACCTCCTCGAGCTGGACGAACCCCTCGTCCGGTCGCCCCTCGGCCGGCTCGAAGAAGTCCTTCATCGCGGCCTGCCAGCGCTCGTTCACCTCGCGGGCGGCCATGTCGCGCTGGGCGCGCTCGTAGTCGTCGGTGCGCAGGACGCCGACGAGCAGCCCGTCGGCGCCGAGGAACAGGCGGTAGTCGTGCCAGCCGGTGTCGGCCAGCGCCTCGAGCATCTCGGGCCAGACGGCGGCGTGGGCCGCCTTGTACTCCTCGAGCCGGTCGCGCCGTACGCGGGACACGAAACAGACGTGCGTCGTTGCGCCGTCATCGGTGAAACGGTTCATAGCATGAAACCTAGCAACACGAGACGGCGCCGGGCAGCAACCGGACCGGCGCCCAGGTACCTCTACGCTGGAGCCCAGGCGCGACGACGCGCCCGAACCCGAGGAGCAGCCCATGACGACGACCGCCCCCCGCCGCCGCGCGTCGATCAGCGACGTCGCGCGCCAGGCCAAGGTGTCGGTCGGCACGGTCTCGAACGTGCTCAACCGTCCGGACCGCGTCTCCCCGGCCACGCGCGAGCGGGTGCTCGCCGCCATCGACGACCTCGCATTCGTGCCCAACGGGTCCGCGCGCCAGCTCCGCGCCGGCACGATCACCACGGCGGGAGCCATCGTGCTCGACGTCTCCAACCCGTTCTTTACCGACGTGGCGCGCGGCATCGAGGACCGCCTCGAGGAGGCGGACTACACCCTCATGCTCGCCAGCTCCGACGAGAAGCCGGAGCGCGAGGCCCGCTACCTGCGCCTCTTCGAGGAGCACGGCGTGCAGGGCGTCATGGTCGTGCCGGCCACGCAGGACCTCGAGCACCTGGAGACCCTGCGCGCCCGGGGGCTGCGCGTCGTGCTGCTCGACCGCCCGTCGCCGGTCGACACCCTGTCGTCGGTGGCCGTCGACGACCGCGCGGGCGCCGCCGCCGCCGCGCGCCACCTCGTCGACCTCGGGCACGAGCGGATCGCCTTCCTCAACGGCCCGCACACCATCCGCCAGTGCGCCGACCGCAGCGCCGGCCTGCACGACGCGCTCGTGGAGCTCGGCCTCGACCCCGCCGAGGCACTGGTCGAGATCACGATCTCCACCCTCAACGCCGACGGCGGCCAGGCCGGCACCGAGCAGGTGCTCGCACTCGCCGAGCGCCCGACGGCCACGATGTGCGTCAACGACCTCACCGCCCTCGGCGCCCTGCGCACGCTCCGCGCCGCCGACGTCCCCGTGCCGTCCGGCATGGCGGTAGTCGGGTACGACGACGTCACCTTCGCGGGCGAGCTGGCCACGCCGCTGACGTCGGTGCGCCAGCCGACGCACCAGCTCGGCCACCGCGCGGCGGACCTGCTGCTGGACCCGGACGACGTCGTCGAGCAGGTGACGTTCCAGCCCGAGCTGGTGGTCCGCGAGTCCACCATCGGCGTCGGCTGACCCCACCGCCTCGACTGTCGACCGTGCACCGCGCTCAGGGCGCACCGGCCCACGGAGCACCGGTGGGTGCTCGGCGGGCCGGACGTCGAACGCCTCGAGCGGGCAAGGAGAACTCACCCGGAACAACCGGGTTCATCGGCTGGGGACGAGCGCGGGTGCCGCGATGTGACGGCTCGCGTCGGCGAGCCGACCGCAAGGCGGCCGCCGTCAGTCGTTCGCGAGCATCTGCTCCGTGAAGTAGTGCCAGTACGCCCTGACGATGGTCTGAAGCAGATCGGCGTCGCCCTCGCGGACCGCCGCTGAGATCGCCGCGAGCTGCTGGGCCTGCTCCAGATGCACCAGGAGGCCCTGCCTGGCGAACACGAGCCTCTGGATGTGGGGCCGTAGTGCGGACGTCAGTGTCGCGAGCACCGCGTTGTCTGCTCGCGCGATGAAGAAGTCGTGCAGCTCGATCGCCCGAAGCGGGTAGTCCTCGGGCGAGGAGAGCGCGGTCCGCAGCTGCTCCTCGCTGAGCGTCTCGAGCCAGCGCACGTCGTGGTCCGACAGCCGCGGCAGGGCGAGGCGGCTCGCGTAGCCGACCAGTTCGGCCAGGACGTCGCCCACCTGCCTGAGATGGTCGGGGTCCAGGTCCGCCACCCGGCTGCCGCGGTTGACCTCGATACGGAGCAGGCCGCTCTCGGCCAGTCGGCGGAACGCCTCGCGTACGGGGGTGCGGGACACGCCGAGGAGCTGCCCCACCTCGGACTCCTTGACGACTTCGCCGGGGGCGAGCTCGCCCGAGACGATCGCGTCGAGCAGCACCTGGTACACGCCGTCGACGAGGGCGCTCGTGGCGGGAAGGGGACGGCGGGGTGGACTGAGCGGCACGGTTCCTCCATCGGTTCGGGACGAGACTAGAGGCTGGAGCGCGGCGGGCCGTGTCGGGCCTGCCGAGCACGCGGGGTTCCGGGTACGACGGCGGGCCGACGCCCGAGGGCGGCCGGCCCGCTGTGTGTGCACTGCTCGCGTCATCCGCGTCGTGCCGCGCGCCTGCTCCGCACGCGCAGCAGGACGGCACCGGCGAGGACCAGCCCCGCGGCGGCCAGGACGAACCAGCCCAGGCTCGCCTGTACTCCGGTCATGGCCAGCACTGCTGCGCCACCACCGGTCACCATCGGCATCCCGTCGCTCATGATCTGTGTCACCTCCTCTTGTTTGTATCCGTGTATACATGCATACTAAAGGTGTCAGCACGAAGAGTTCAACCCCGAACCTCGAAAGAAGCGCGATCATGACCACCGTCACCACGACCCGCCCGGCCACCACCCCGACGGCCGTCCCCGCGACCGCCCCGCGCGGCGCGACCGCCACGTTCGACCTCGCCGTCGTCGGGCTCGGCTATGTCGGCCTCCCGCTGGCGCAGGAGGCGAGCACCTCCGGCCTGCGTGTGGCCGGCTTCGACATCGACGAGGCCCGGGTCGACGGGCTGCGCGCCGGCCGCTCGGCGGTGGACGACATCAGCGACGACCAGGTCGCCGCGATGGCGGCGGCGGGCTTCGTCGCCGACACGGACGAGCGGCTGCTGCGCCGTGCCCGTGCCGTCGTCATCTGCGTACCCACGCCCCTGGGAGCCGACGGCGGGCCGGACCTCTCCGCAGTCCGCAGCGCCGTCGTGACGGTGGGTCGCAATCTCCAGCCGGGCACGCTCGTCGTGCTGGAGTCCACCACGTTCCCGGGCACCACGGAGGACATCGTGGCCCCCATCCTCTCGGAACAGTCCGGGCTCACGGCCGGTGCCGACTTCCACCTCGCCTTCTCCCCCGAGCGGGTCGACCCGGGCAACGGCACCTTCGGCGTCCGGAACACGCCCAAGGTCGTCGGCGGTCTCACCCCGGCCTGCACCGACCGCGCCACCGCGCTCTACTCCGCGTTCGTCGACCGCGTCGTGCCGGTGTCCTCACCCCGCGAGGCGGAGACCGCGAAGCTCTTGGAGAACACCTACCGCCAGGTGAACATCGCCCTCGTCAACGAGCTCGCCCAGGCGTGCCACGACCTCGGCATCGACGTGTGGGACGTCATCGGAGCCGCGTCCACCAAGCCCTTCGGCTTCCAGCCGTTCCGGCCCGGCGTCGGCGTCGGCGGGCACTGCATCCCGATCGACCCCATGTACCTCAGCGCCCACCTGCGCGAGCAGACCGGCCGGCCCCTCCGCATGGCGGAGCTGGCGCAGGAGATCAACGTCGGGATGCCCGCATACGTCGCGCGCCGCAGCCAAGACCTGCTCAACGACGCGGACATCACCCTGCGAGGCGCCCGGGTGGTCCTCCTCGGCGTCGCGTACAAGCGGGACATCTCCGACGACCGTGAGACGCCCGCCCGCCCCCTGGCCCAGGCGCTGCTGAGCCACGGCGCCCAGGTCGAGTACCACGACCCGCACGTCTCGGCCTGGGACGAGCCCGGTGTCCGGCGCGTCGACGACGAGGACCTGCGCGCCGCCGTCGCCGAGGCCGACCTCGTCATCCTCGTCCAGAAGCACAGCGCCTACGACCTGTCCGGCCTCGCGGCGACGGCGCAGCGCTTCTTCGACACCACCGGAACGCTCGACCAGGCCTCCGACCGGCTCTGACCACGTCCATTCCACTCGATACGTCATCGCCGGAGAGCATCATGACCGCACCATCACAGGAGCACGCGCCCCTCGGCGCCACGCGGGTCCCGGGCCGCGTCCGCTGGGTCCTCGTCGCCGGGGCGGGGCTCGGCATCGTCTGGGCCACCCATCGGCTGGCCTTCCTCGTGACCGGCCACAGCCCGGTGCTGTGGGTGTACGTCGCCGGCATGGCCTTCCTGGTCTGGCAGCTCGCAACCGCCGCCTTCGACCGACCTGCCGTCGCGTCCCCCGACGGCGCGGCGCGCCTGGCCGCCGCGCGGGTCGCCGTCCTCGTCCCGGTCTACAACGAGGCCGACGACATCCTGCGCGGCAACCTCGAGGCGCTGCTGCGCCAGACCCACCCGCCGGCCGCCGTCTGCGTCGTCGACGACGGGTCCACCACGGGCGACTACGCCACGGTGCGGGACTGGTTCACCGAGGCCGCGTCGCGCGCGGGCGTCACCTCGACCTGGCAGCGGCAGGAGAACGGCGGCAAGCGCAGCGCCCAGGTCGCCGGCGCGCGCACCTACCGGGACGCCGACTTCTACGTCACCGTCGACAGCGACACCCAGCTCGACGTGCGGGCGATCGAGGAGAGCCTCCAACCGTTCGAGGACCCCCAGGTCCAGTCGGTGGCGGGCACGATCCTCGTCACCAACTACCGCACCAACGTCCTGACCCGCATGCAGGAGGTCTGGTACCTGTCCATGCAGATGGTCGACCGTGCGGCGCTGTCGCGGGCCGGCGCCGTCCTGGTGAACTCCGGCGGGATGGCGACGTATCGCGCCGCCATCCTGTGGGACCACGTCGACGAGTACCTGACCGAGACCTTCCGCGGGCGTCCAGTACACACCTCGGACGACAGCCTGCTGACCCTCTTCGCCCAGCAGCGGGGGCGGACGGTCCACCAGCCCAGCGCCTTCGCGTTCACGGCGATGCCGTCCACCTTCGACGGGCACCGGCGCCAGCAGCTGCGCTGGATGCGGGGGTCCTTCCTGCGGTCGGGCACCCGGCTCCGCAGCCTGCCCCTCGGACGGTTCTCCTACTGGTACCACGTAGCCAGGTGGGCGCAGTACGCCGCCGCCACCGTCGCCCTCGTCGTGGTCCTCGCCTCCGGCGCGCTGTTGAACCCCATGACGATCCTCCTGGGCGCGTGCATCGTCGGGAGCGTCCAGCTCATCGTCGCCTCGACCTACCTCGCGCTGCGGCGCAACGACCAGACGACGGGCCAGCGACTGGCCGTCTTGGCCTGCGCCCCCCTCGTCGGCCTGTGGTCCGTGACCTTCCTGCGTGTCTTGCGCTGGTACGCGATGGCCACCGTCAGCAACGTCTCCTGGGGAACCCGGCAATCGGTCGAGATCACGGGCAGGGAGGCGCCCGCCCAGCGGCCCGTCCTGGCGCTCGACGACGCGTGACGCCAAGCCCGGTCCTGTTGCGGCCGGGTGTTCGGTGGCACAGGGGCCGTGCGCGCTGGTGTACCCATCGCGGCAGCGCGCGAACCTGCGCCGGTCGGGCTCGAGCTATCGATGCGGTGGGCGACGGTGACCGGGTGGTAGGGCGGCGGTGGTCGCTGCGGCCTGGCGTCATGCCCGGCGACGCTGGTGCAGGCGAGCCACGGCAAGCGCTTCCCCATTGAATCGATACATGAAAGACTCGGGTCATGCGACGACGCACGACACCGGAGTCCACCCCGACCCCCCGCCCCTGGAACGCCGGCCTCGACGGTCTCGGCTTCGGCGGTGACTACAACCCCGAGCAGTGGCCCCAGGACGTGCGCCTCGAGGACCTCGAGCTCATGCGCGAGGCGGGCGTCACCATCCTCAGCGTGGCGATCTTCTCCTGGGCCACGATCGAGCCGCGCGAGGGCGAGCTGGACTGGACCTGGCTCGACGAGACGATGGATCGGCTGCACTCCGCCGGCATCCGGGTCGCGCTCGCCACCGCCACCGCGTCGCCGCCGCCGTGGCTCACCCGCAAGCACCCCGAGATCCTGCCCCGGCTGGCCGACGGCACCGTGCTGCAGCAGGGCGGCCGCCAGGCCTACGCCGTCACCCACCCCGTCCACCGCGACTACGCGCTGCGCATGACCACCCGCATCGCCGAGCGCTACCGCGACCACCCGGCGCTCGCCGTCTGGCACGTGGACAACGAGATCGGCTGCCACGTGCCGCGCGACTACTCGGACTCCGCCGCGGCGGCGTTCCGCGACTGGCTCCGCGCGCGCTACGGCACGGTCGACGCCCTCAACGAGGCGTGGGGCACGGCCTTCTGGTCGCAGCGCTACGGGTCGTTCGACGACGTGCTGCCGCCGCTGGTCGCACCGACGTTCGCCAACCCGACGCAGCAGCTCGACTTCCACCGGTTCTCCTCCGACGCGCTGCTCGACTACTACCTCGACCTGCGCGACACGCTGCGGGAGATCACGCCGGACGTCCCTGTCACGACCAACCTCATGGCGACGGCGCACTGCCGGGGCATGGACTACTTCTCGTGGGGGCCGGAGCTCGACGTCGTCGCGAACGACCACTACACGTACCCCGCGGACCCCGAGCGGCACGTGGACCTCGCGTTCTCCGCCGACCTCACGCGCGGCGTCGCGGGCGGCGCGCCGTGGATCCTCATGGAGCACTCGACGTCGGCCGTGAACTGGCAGCCCCGCAACACGCCCAAGGCCCCGGGCGAGATGCTGCGCAACTCGCTGCAGCACGTGGCCCGCGGCGCGGACGCGGTGATGTTCTTCCAGTGGCGCCAGTCGAAGGCCGGCGCCGAGAAGTACCACTCGGCGATGGTGCCCCACGCCGGCCGGGACTCCGACGTCTGGCGCGACGTCGTCACGCTCGGCCGCGCGCTGCGGGCGCTGGGCGAGGTGCGCGGCTCGCGGGTGCGGTCGCGCGCGGCCGTCGTCGTCGACTACCCGTCGTGGTGGGGTTCGGAGCTCGACTCGCACCCCACCCAGGACCTGCGCTACATGGACCAGGTCCAGGCCTGGTACCGGGCGCTGTGGCGGCTCGGCGTCACGACCGACCTCGTGCCGCCGGGCGCCGACCTCGACGGCTACGACCTGGTCGTGCTGCCCACGACGTACGTCGTCACGGACGCCGACGCCGCGAACGTCGCGGCCGCCGCCGAGCGCGGGGCGACCGTCGTCGTCACCTACTTCTCCGGCATCGTCGACGAGCACGACCACGTCCGCCTCGGCGGCTACCCGGGCGCGTTCCGCGACCTGCTCGGCGTGCGCACCGAGGAGTTCCACCCGCTGCAGCAGCCCGAGTCGGTCCGCGTGGTCGGCAAGGCCGTCGGGGGCGAGGCCACGGCCGACCTGTGGACCGAGAAGACGCACGTCGCCGACGGCACCGAGGTGGTCGCGTCGTACGACGACGGCGCCCTCGCCGGGCGCCCGGCGGTCACCCGCCGCGAGGTCGGGGCGGGTCGGGCGTGGTACGTCGCGACGCGGCTCGACGACGCGGGCCTGGGCGCGCTCGCCGAGCGCCTCGTGGCCGAGGCAGGCGTGGTGCCCGACGTCGTCGCGCCGGCGGGCGTGGAGGTCGTGCGGCGGTGGGCCGACGACGGCGCGACGGGTGCCGCGACATCGTGGCTCTTCGCCATCAACCACACGGACGCCGACGCGACGCTCGGCACGCCGGGCGCCCCGGTGACCGGCACGGAGCTGCTGAGCGGCGACGCGGTCGAGGGCACCCTCGCCGTGCCCGCCGGCGCCGTGCGCGTGGTGCGGGTCGACGGATGACCGACCCGCACCCACAGCGGCCCGGGGCCGGGCCGGTGGGGCCGTACGCGTTCGTGTTCTGGAACGACGACCTGGACGACGACGTCGTGCTCGCGCAGCTCCGGGAGATCGCGGACGCGGGGTTCGTCGGCGTGACCCTGAGCGCGCGCGTCGGACTGAGCCGGCGGGTGGGTTACCTGACGGACGAGTTCCTGCGGCTGGTGCGCGTCGCGGTCGACGAGTGCGCGCAGCTGGGGCTGGCGGTGATGCTGTACGACGAGGCGTCGTACCCGTCCGGCTCCGCCAACGGCGCCGTCGTGGCGCGCGACCCCGCGTTCGCCGCCCGGTGCCTGGTGCCGGTGACGCACGACGTCGACGTGCAGGTCGGCGCGCCGACGGGCGACCCCGCGGACGCCGGGTACTGGCGGCCCGCGCTGGGCCGCGACCTCGACGCACGCCTGCTCACCGTCGTCGCGCGGCGCGTGGACGGCGCGGACGATGACGCCGTGCTGCTGCCGGTGCGCGCGCCGGGGCTGGTGCGGCTGGACCTGCCGCCCGGCGCGTGGCGCGTCACGGCGGTGTTCGACGCCGCCAGCGGGGGCACGATCCGCGGGGCGCACGCGGAGCAGGACGACGGGTCGGCGCTCGCACCGCCCGCGGCGGACCTGCTGAACCCGGACGCCGTCGCGGCGTTCCTGGAGCTGACGCACGACGCCTACGCCGGCGCGCTCGGGGAGCACCTGGGCACCACGGTGGTCGCGATGTTCACCGACGAGCCGTTCCTGCTCGGCCGCGGGCACCGGCCGCTCGCCCGCCCGTACACGCCGGGCCTGGAGACAGTGGTCGCGGCCGCCCTGGGTATCAGCGAGGCGGACGTGCTGCGTCGGCTGCCGGGCCTGTGGGACGGCGAGGGCACGCGCCCCGGAGGCACGGACCCCGACGCCACGGGGTTCGTGCGCGACTGGGACGACGCGGTTCGGGCGCGGCTGCACCGCGTGTACTACGACGCGCAGGCCGCGTGGTGCGCCGCGCACGGCCTCGCGCTGACCGGGCACCCTGCCGAGCCGGACGACCTGGGCACCGCCGCGCGCCTCCACTGGCCCGGACAGGACACGGTGTGGCGCTGGGTGCTGCCCGGCGACGACGCCGCGACCAGCGGGCTCGACGGCCCGGAGAGCACCGCGCCGAAGGTCGCGGCGAGCGCCGCCCGCTCCCGGGGCGGGGTGCCGGCGGTGACGGAGGTGCTCGGCGCGTACGGCTGGCGGCTGAGCCTGGACGAGGCGCGCTGGCTGCTGGACTGGTACCTGTCGCGCGGGGTGACGACGCCCGTGCTGCACGCGTTCTTCTCCTCCGTGCGCGGCGGGCGGGCGTTCGAGAGCGAGCCCGACCTGGGCCCGTGGAACTCCTGGTGGCCGCACCTGCCGCCGCTGGTCCGGTACGTGCGGCGGGTGGCGCAGCTGCTCGACGCCGCGCCCCCGGTCTGGCCGGTCGGCGTGCTCAGCCGCGCCGATGCCGCGCCGTCCGGCCCGGTCGTCCGGGCGCTGCTGGAGGCGCAGGTCGACTTCGGATACGCGGACCGCGACGACGAGCGCGCGGCCGCCGGCTACGCCGTCCTGCTCGACCCGGCCGACGGCGTCCCCGACGTCGTCACCCTCAAGGAGCATCTGCGCGCGGCCGGCGCCCCGGTGGTGGAGGCCGAGCCCGCCGCGCCCGACCTGCGGGCCGTGCTGCTCTCCCGCGGCGCGGGTACGTCGTCTTCCACGAGGGCGAGGCGCCGATCCGCTCCTGGCTGCGGCTGCCGTCCGTGCCCGACGACGCGTGCTGGTGGGACCCGTTCACCGACGCCCGGCACGCCGTCGAGCGCGACGACCACGGCCGCGTGCTCCTGGAGCTGGCGCGTCGCCGCACCCTGGCCCTGGTCCCGGCCGCCGGGCACCCCGTCGCGAAGGTCGGCCCGGCGGCGGGGCGCCGCGTCGAGGTCACCGGCTGGCGCGGCACGGTCGAGCGCGTGGTCGGCGCCCCGGACGCGATCGCGGACGGCCCCGCCGACGTCGTGCCCCCGGAGCTGCGGCTCGGCGACTGGACCCACGTGCCCGGCCTGCGCCGGCTCTCCGGGTCCGTGCGCTACACGGCCGAGGTGGACGTGCCGGACGGCGCGGTCACGGCACGCCTCGACCTGGGCGAGGTGGGGGACGCCGCCACGGTGAGCGTGGACGGCGTCGTCGCCGGGCACGCGCCGGCCGCGCCGTACGTCGTCGACCTCGGCGCCCTCGCGCCGGGCTCCCGCACCGTCGAGGTGCTGGTGAGCAACAGCGCCGCGAACTGGTACGAGGGCGACCGCCGCCCGTCCGGGCTGATCGGCCCGGTCACCCTGACCTGGTGACCACCCGGGCGTGGTGGGCAATCCCCTGGCGGCGGCGGACGGTGGTGCGTAAGGTCACGGCGATGGGAACTCTGTGAGCACTCCGGCGCCGACGCGTCGAGCAGGCACGACCGCGCTGCTCCGCGTCGGCGTTCGCACGCCCGCCGTCCTCCACGACCGCCGACGCCGGCGACGGAAGGAGTCCCGCCCGTGGACCCGTCACAGCTCACCCTCACCGACATCACCCTGCGCTACGCCGACCGCGTGGTGCTCGACCGCCTGTCCCTGACCGTCTCGCCGGGCGAGCGCGTCGGCGTCGTCGGCGACAACGGCTCCGGCAAGTCCACCCTGCTGGCCGTCGTCGCCGGCCTTCTGGAGCCACAGAACGGCACGCGGGTCGTGCGTGCCCCGGGCGGGCTCGGCCACCTGCCGCAGACCCTCGACCTGCCACCTGCCAGCACGGTGGCCCACGCGATCGACCACGTCCTGGCGGACGTCCGCGCGCTCGCGGCGGAGGTCGCCGCGCTCGAGGACCGGCTCGGGACGCTCGACGGCGCCGCCCTGGACGACGCGCTGCGGCGGTACGCGGAGCTCACCGCGCGCTTCGACGCCCGCGACGGCCGCGGCGCCGACCGCCGCGTCGACGTCGCGCTCCATCGCCTCGGGCTGCCCGGCCTGGACCGCGACCGGGCGCTCGGCACCCTGTCGGGCGGTGAGCGCTCGCGCCTCGCGCTGGCGGCGACGCTCGCCGCCGACCCCGAGCTGCTGCTGCTCGACGAGCCGACCAACGACCTCGACGACGACGCCCTCGACTGGCTCACCGAGCGGCTGCGGTCGCACGACGGCACCGTCGTCGCCGTGACCCACGACCGCGCGTTCCTCGCGGACCTCACGACGACGCTCGTCGAGGTCGACGGCGGTCGCGCCCGGCGCTACGGCACCGGGTGGTCGGGGTACCTCGCGGCGAAGGAGGCCGAGCGCGAGCAGCTCCGACTGGCGTACGAGCGGTGGCGCGCGGACCTCGACCGGCAGCGGCGGATCGCGGCCACCAACGTCGAGGCGATGGAGCAGATCCCGCGCAAGGTCCCCATCGCGTCGTTCGGGTCGGGGGCGTTCCGCCTGCGGTCGCGGGCGCACGGCGCCACCGGGCGCATCCGCAACGCCAAGGAGCGGGTGCGGCGCCTCACCGACGACCCGGCCGCACGGCCCGCCGACCGCGCCGTGTTCCGGACGGACGTCGCCACCGCCGCGCCCGTCGGGGCCGGCGG